>DAIOGP010000246.1:0-2543 GCA_036745135.1 Solirubrobacteraceae bacterium | reverse complement strand
GTGCTGGCCGCCGCCGCGCTCGCGCTGCTGGCGCTGGGCCTCGGACGCGGCCGCGCGCCGTGGACGCGGTCCTCGCCGCTCGCCGCGGACGCGGCGCTCGGGGAGCTCGAGCGCGCGCTGCGACGCAGCGGACGCTCGCCGACGCCGGCGACCACGCTGAGCGAGCTCGAGCGTCGCTTTCGCCACACGCCGGGCGCACGCGACTACCTGCGCGCGTTGAGCGCGTCGCGCTTCGGCGCGCGCGGCGCCGGGCCGACGCCGGCGCAGCGCCGCGCGCTGCGCGCCGCGCTCGCCTCGGGGCTCGGCGTCCGCGGCCTGGTCCGTGCCTGGTGGGCGTTGCCGCCGCGTCCGGCGACGCAACGCCTTTGGCACCGGTTTGGAGCACATCGCCCGGCGCGTAAAATGGACGCATGAGCGACGTCTACGACCTGTACCAGCGCGGACTCGAGCTGCTCGAGGCCGGCGACTTCGCGCAGGCGACCGTGCCGCTCGCCAAGGCGCGCACCCTCGAGCCCGAGAAGGCGTCGATCCGGGAGGCCCTTGGCCGCGCCTACTTCCGCTCGGGCCAGTACGAGCGCGCCGCCGGGGAGTTCCGCGCGATCGTCGAGCGGGCCCCCACCAACGACTACGCGCTCTTCTGCCTGGGGCGCTCGCTGCAGCTCCTGGGCCGCCACGAGGAGGCGCGCCATCCGCTGGCGCTCGCCTGCTGCCTGCGGCCCGAACGCCGCGACTACCGGGTCTACCGGGACCGCGCGCGGGCCGCGAGCTGAGCAGGGCACCGGTGCTACGCTAGGCGCACAGCTTTCGCGCCGGAGTTCGTCCGGCGGCTTCACCGGAAGTGGGCGCTCGCCCGCTTTTCGTCTTTTTGGGAGGGTACGTCGATCACATGAGCAGCATTCAGGCCGACATCGAGGCGCGACTCGCGGCGGCGGAGCCGGACGTCGAGGTGCTGCTCGCCGAGACCGCGCCAGGCGGCGTCCTGCGGCTGTTCATCGACCACCCGGCCGGCGTCACGATCGAGCTCTGCGAGCGCGTGACACGCGCGCTCGCGCCGCTGCGCGAGACCTACGCGCTCGAGGTCTCCTCGCCCGGCAGCGAGCGGCCGCTGACCAAGCCCGAGCACTACCAGCGCTTCGTGGGTCGCCGCGCGCGGGTCCGCACGCGCGAGGCGCGCGAGGGCCACCGCAGCTTCACCGGCGAGCTCGTGGGCGCCTCGGCGACGGAGGTCACGGTCGCCGCGCCGGAGGGGATCGTCTCGATCCCCTACGCAGACATCCAGCGTTCCAACCTCGTGGGGGAGTAAGCGTCATGTCGAAGGAGATCGTCGAGGCCGTTCACGCGCTCGAGAAAGAGAAGGGCATCTCGGCCGAAAAGCTGATGCAGGCGCTCGAGGACGCCCTCCTGTCGGCGTACAAGAAGACGCAGGGAGCGGCCAAGTACGCGCGCGTCGAGATGGATCGCGAGACGGCCGACTTCAAGGTCTTCGAGCTGATCGTCCCGCCGCAGCTCGAGGCGCACCTGATCGTCGAGACGATCGACGAGGGCACGACGATCGACCCGGAGACGGGGGAGATGCGCGAGCCGGAGGAGCCGGAGATCGATCCGGCCAAGTTCGCCGAGTACCGCGACCAGATCGACGAGCGCGAGGTCACGCCGGAGGACTTCGGCCGCATCGCGGCCCAGACGGCCAAGCAGGTGATCCTGCAGCGGATCCGCGAGGCCGAGCGCGACATGATGTTCGAGGAGTATCAGGACCGCGTCGGCGAGCTCGTCACGGGCATCGTCCAGCAGTCGGACTCGCGCTACACGCTCGTGCAGCTGCGCGAGCGCGTCGAGGCGCTGCTGCCCAAGTCCGAGCAGGTCGAGGGCGAGCGCTACGACCACTCGCAGCGGATCAAGGCCGTGATCAAAGAGGTGTCGGCGTCCACGAAGGGGCCGAGCATCATCGTCTCGCGGCGCGACCCAGAGCTCATCAAGCAGCTCTTCGAGCTCGAGGTCCCGGAGATCGCCGACGGCCTCGTCGAGATCACGAACGTCGCGCGCGAGCCGGGCTACCGCTCCAAGATCGCGGTCATCTCGCACGCGGACGGCGTCGACCCGGTCGGCGCCTGCGTGGGGCCCCGCGGCTCGCGGGTGCGCATGGTCGTGAGCGAGCTGCGCGGCGAGAAGATCGACATCATCCCCTACAACGACGAGCCCGCCCGCTTCGTCGCCAAGGCGCTCTCGCCGGCGCGCGTGCGCGAGGTCCTCGTCGACGACGAGGGCCGGCAGGCGACCGTGATCGTCCCCGACGACCAGCTCTCGCTCGCGATCGGCCGTGAGGGCCAGAACGCGCGCCTCGCGGCGCGGCTCACCGGTTGGCGCGTCGACATCAAGTCGGAGTCGGAGTTCTCCCGCGAGGAGGCTGACCACGGCTACGAGGAGGAGACCGTCTCCGGGCGGTGCGCGGCGATCCTGTCGACCGGCCGCCGCTGTCCGAACGCGTCGCTGCCGGGCTCGCGCTTCTGCGGGCTCGAGCCCCACCAGGCGCTCGCGGCAACCGG
>DAIOGP010000245.1:0-2549 GCA_036745135.1 Solirubrobacteraceae bacterium | reverse complement strand
CGATCAGGAGGTACGAACGTGGATCTCAGCGACACCCCCGAACAGGCCGTCTACCGCGCGCAGGTCCGCGCCTGGCTCGAGGAGCATCGGGCGCAGGCGCCGATCATCCGCGGCCCGGGCGCGATCGAGGACGAGCACGAGCTGGTCGTCGCGCGGCGCGCCTGGCAGCGCCGGCTCGCCGAGGCCGGGTACGTCGGCGTGACCTGGCCCAAGGACGTCGGCGGCCAGGGGCTCGGACCGCTCGAGCAGGTGATCGTCAACCAGGAGATCACGCGCGCGGGCCTGCCGGGCATGCTCGACGTGATCGGCGTCGGCATGCTTGGGCCGACGATCATCGCGCACGGGAGCGACGAGCAGAAGCAGCGCTACCTGGCGCCGATGCTGCACGCGGACGAGGTCTGGTGCCAGCTCTTCTCCGAGCCGGCCGCGGGCTCGGACCTCGCCGGCATCCAGTGCCGGGCGCGGCGGGAGGACGACGGCGCCTGGCGCCTGTCCGGCCAGAAGGTGTGGACGACGAACGCGCAGTTCGCGGCGTTCGGCCTGCTGCTCGCGCGCACGGATGCGGAGGTGCCCAAGCACAAGGGCCTGACGATGTTCGTCGTCCCGATGGACGCCGAGGGCGTGACCGTGCGCGGCCTGCGCCAGATCACGGGCGAGGCGGAGTTCAACGAGGTGTTCCTCGACGACGTGCGCCTCGACCCCGACGCCGCGGTCGGCCCCGTCGGTGGCGGATGGGGCGTCGCCCTGACGACGCTGATGTTCGAGCGCCTGACGATCGGTCTCGGCGGCGACGCCTTCGGCTACAGCTCGCAGCGCTTCGCGGAGGCGATCGCGTCCGATCCCGACGCGGCGCGCGATCCCGACGTGCGCCACCGCCTGGGCACGCTCGCCACGGAGCTGCTCGCGCTGCGGTACACCGGCTACCGCCAGCTCACCGCGCTCCAGCACGGCGCGCTCCCCGGGCCCGAGGGCGCGCTCGGCAAGGTGACGATGGTCCGCGCCGGGATCGAGGCCGGCGACCTGATCGCCGACGTGCTCGGCCCGCAGGCGCTCGTCGCGGGCGAGTGGGCCGAGATGATCTCCTACCTCCCCGGCCTCAAGTCGGCCGGCGGAACCGAGGAGATCCTGCGCAACACCGTCGGCGAGCGCGTGCTCGGCCTGCCGCCCGAGCCGCGGCTCGACAAGGGCATCCCGTTCTCGGAGCTGCGCGCGAAGGAACGCGAGGTGCCGGCATGAACTTCGAGCTCTCCGACGAGCAGCGCTTCCTCCAGGACGCGGCGCGCCAGGCGCTGGCGCGGTTCGACACCGTCGCCGCGGCGCGCGACGCGCTCGAGCGCGCGGCGCTGCCCGACCTCTGGCCGACGGCGTCGGAGGCCGGCTGGACCGGCCTCGTGATCGCCGAGGAGCACGGCGGCGCCGGGCTCGGCGCGCTCGACGCGATGCTCGTCGCCGCCGAATGCGGCCGGCGGCTCGCGCCCGTGCCGCTGCTCGGCCACGTCCCGGCCACCGCGATCGTCGACGCGTCGGCGGCGACGCCCGGCGTCCCCGAGCTGCTGGCGCGGCTCGCCAGCGGCGACGCGCGCGCGGCGTACATCCCCACGCGCCCGCCCGGCGACGTGCTCGGCGAGTGGACGGTCGAGCCACCGGTAGGCAGGCGCAGGGTGCGCGCGCCCGCCGCGCGCGGCGAGGGCGCCACAGTGACCGTCAGCGGCACCGTCGCGTGGGTGCCCGACCTGCCCGGCGCGGACGTGCTCGTTGTCGTGGCGCTGCGGGACGGCACGCCGATCGCGGTCGTCATCGAAGCCGGCGCGACCGGCGTCTCGATCGAGCCGGCGTTCAGCTACGACGCCACGCGCCCGCTCGGCCACCTGACGCTCGACGACGCGCCGGGAACGGCGCTCGGCGCGCCGGAGGCGGAGCTCGCGTCCGCCTGGTACCTGGCGCAGGGCCTGCTCGCCGCCGAGTCGCTCGGCGCGGTCGAGACCGCGCTCGAGTCATCGGTGGCCTACGCGAAGGAGCGCCACACGTTCGGTCGCGCGATCGGCTCCTACCAGGCGATCAAGCACGGGCTCGTCGAGGTGCTGCGGCAGCTGGAGAACACGCGCTCGCTGCTCTACTACGCGGGCTGGGCGCGCCAGGATGCGCCGGACGAGTTCGCGCTCGCGGCGAGCGCGCTGCGCGTCGCCGCCGGCAACGCGCTCGACCACGCCGCGCGTGAGCTGATCTCCGTCCACGGCGGGATCGGCGCGACCTGGGAGCACGACGCGCCGCTGTACTTCCGGCGCGCGCAGCTCTCGCGGCGCCTGCTGGGCGGGCACGCGGACGCGGCTGACCGCGTTGCCGGCGAGCTGCTGGCAAGCGCGCGGGCGGTCTGAAGCAGCAGGTCTTGACGCCGGTCGCGGACGGGCGTTTCGCGCCGAGCCCGAGTGGGCCGCTGCACCTCGGCAACCTGCGCACGGCGCTGCTCGCCTGGTTGTTCGCACGCGCGGCGGGCGCACGCTTCCTGGTGCGCGTCGAGGACCTCGACGCCGGCCGCTCGCGACGCGAGC
>DAIOGP010000244.1:0-2557 GCA_036745135.1 Solirubrobacteraceae bacterium | reverse complement strand
GTCATCGACCTCGGCAAGCAGGTGCCGATCGGGACGATCGTCGAGGCCGCGATCGAGCACGATGCCGACGCGATCGGGCTCTCGGCGCTGCTCGTCTCGACCTCGAAGCAGATGCCGCTGTGCATCTCCGAGCTCCAGGCGCGCGACCTCGCCTTCCCGGTGCTGATCGGCGGCGCGGCGATCAACCGCGACTTCGGGCTGCGCGCGCTGTACCCCGACGGGCGCGAGTCCGACGTGCGCTACGAGCCGGGCGTCTTCTACTGCAAGGACGCGTTCGAGGGCCTCGCGAAGATGGACCAGCTGGTCGACCCCGAGCGCCGCGCCGCGCTCGTGGAGGACACGCGCGCGGCGGCGCTGCGGCTGCGCGAGCGCGGGCCCGAGCCGGTCGCCGCGCCGACCGACGACGCGAGCGTGCGCAGCGCGGCGCGCATCGACCTGCCCGTGCCCACGCCGCCCTACTGGGGCGCGCGCGAGCGGACGGTCGAGCTCGCCGACGTCTTCCCCCACCTCGACACGCACGTCCTCTTCAAGCTCCACTGGGGCGGGCGCGGCGTGAAGGGCGAGGCGTGGCGCAAGCTCGTTACCGAGGACTTCGGGCCGCGGCTCGAGCGCATGTGGCGCGAGCAGGACTACCTGCACCCGCGCGCGCTGCTCGGCTACTTCCCCTGCTACAGCGAGGGGAACGAGGTCGTCGTGCTCGACCCGGAGGACCGCGAGACCGAGCTCGAGCGTCTCGTCTTCCCGCGCCAGCCGGCGCACGACCGCATCTGCCTCGCCGACTTCTTCCGGCCGCGCTCGACCGGCGAGCTCGACGTCGTCGCGCTCCAGGCCGTGACCGTCGGCGACGACGTCACCGAGCTGATGGCGCGGCTCGAGCGCGAGGGCGAGTTCGCCGAGCAGCTGTTCGTGCACGGTCTCGGCGTGCAGACCGCCGAGGGCCTCGCCGAATGGCTCCACGCGCTCGTTCGCGCCGAGCTCGGCCTCGAGCGGGGCCAGGGACGCCGCTACTCCTGGGGCTATCCCGCCTGCCCCGAGCAGTCCGAGCACGAGAAGGTCTTCAGGCTGCTCGACGCCCCGTCGATCGGGCTCCGGCTGTCGGGCGGCTTCGCCCTCGAGCCCGAGCAGTCGACGCTCGCGATCGTCGCGCACCACCCGCAGGCCGTCTACTTCGGCATGAAGAGCGGCTTCCTCCCGAAGGACGCTCCGGCTCCCGACGACGTCATCGCGGGGTCGGATCGCGACCCGACGCGGGGCGCCGGCGAGGCGACGGACGCGGACCCGGCGACGGACGACGAGGCCACCGCGCCGACGATCGCGGCGCCGCGGGCCTGAGCCCGGGCCGCGGTCGACAATCGGCTACGCCTCGAACTCGAGCGGATCGCCCGCGCGCAGCGTGCGCGGGCGCAGCTGCACCGGCGCCGTGTTGATCGCGCGCAGGCGCACGTCGCGCCACGAGAGGCCTTCCTTGACCAGGGCCGGCATGCCCATCGTCACCGCCGTCGCGATCTCGACGGCCTGGAGCACGATCCCGTACGCGAACGCGTCCGCGTAGGGGACGCCGTAGGCGTAGGTGAGCACGGTCACGCAGGCGGCCTGGAAGACGCCCACGTTCGACGGGACGACCGGGACGACGGCGGTCACGTTCACGGCGAAGAGCACCGCGGCGGCGGCGCCGAGCCCCGCGCGCGAGTCGAGCCCGAGGGCGACGAGCAGCACGTAGCACGAGAGCCACTGGATGGCCCAGGCCGACAGCTGCGCGGTCGTCGCGAGCGCCCCGAGACGCGGCCGCCGGAACACGTCGAGGCCGCTGCGCACCTGCGTGAGCGAGGCGCGCGCCTGCGCCAGCCAGCGCTGCAACCGCGCGTAGCCGGACCGCCGCCCGCCGCGCAGCAGCGCGGGCGCCACGAGGACGACGAGCAGGATCGCCACCGGGGCGAGCCCGAAGAACGCGAGCGCCCGCTGCCGCCCGGCGAACAGGCCGACGGTCGAGAACATCACGATTCCGAGAATCACCAGCGCGAGCACGTTGAGGAGCGTCTGCGAGACGAGCGTGCCCAGGACGACCGGGAAGCGCTCGCGCACGCGCCCGACGCGACGCGCGACGATCAGCGCGCGCGAGGGCTCGCCGAGCCGGGCCGGCAGCGTCGCGGACATCAGCACGCCGACGAACGTCCCCTGCATGGCGTCGCGGCGACGGACGTGCGCGTCGGGCAGGGCGGCGCGCAGAATGGCGTGCCATGCGATCGCGCGCGCGACCATCGACGAGCACATCAGGCCGAGGCCGAGCAGCACCCAGGCCGGGCTCGAGCCCACGAGCGACTGGGCGACCCGGTGGACGCCCATGTGCCGGAGCGCCAGCACGGTGAGCAGCAGGCCGAAGCCGGCGGCGAGCCCGAGGCCCGCGCGGCGGGCGAGCGCGACCGCGGGGCGGCGAGCGCCGACCGGGACCGGCTCGAGCGTCGGCAGGCGGCGGGCCTTCACCGGCGGGCGTCCGTCAGCGGGAAGCGCACCGATGCGGGTCGCGACCCGACGCGCGGCGCCGACGGGCGCCGGCATC
>DAIOGP010000243.1:0-2590 GCA_036745135.1 Solirubrobacteraceae bacterium | reverse complement strand
GCGAGCGCGGTCGTGCGCCGGCGGTTGACGAGCGCGCCCATCACGTCGCGCCGGCGCGTCAGCAGCACGAGCGGGATCAGCGCGAACGGGATCCCGAACGACAGCGCCACCTGGCTCAGCACGAGCGCGCGCGTCGGGTCGAGGCCGGCCGCGAGCACGAGGAGCGCCGGCGTCATCGTGACGAGCCGCCGCAGCGCGAGCGGGATCGTACGCGCGATGAACCCCTGCATGACCACCTGGCCGGCGTAGGTGCCGACGCTCGAGCTGGCGAACCCCGACGCGAGCAGCGCGACGCCGAACGCGACCCCGGCGCCGGGTCCGACGAGGTCCTGGAAGCCGCGGTGCGCGCCCTCGATCGTGTCGATCCCCGTCCTGCCCGAGCTGTGGAACAACGACGCCGCGACGATCAGCATCGCCATGTTCACGAGGCCGGCGATGCCCATGGCGATCGACACGTCGATGCGCTGGAAGCGGAGCAGCCGCCGGCGCTCGGCGTCGTCGTCGGCGGGGATCCGGTTCTGCGTCAGCGCCGAGTGCAGGTAGATCACGTGCGGCATGACCGTCGCACCGAGGATGCCGGTGGCGAGCAGCAGGCTCTCGCCGCCGTCGAAGCGGGGCACGAACCCGCCGGCGACGCCGCCGGCGTCGGCGCCGATCTTGAGCGTCTCGTAGAGGAAGCCGAGCAGGATCACGCCGAGCAGACCTGCGATCACCTGCTCGAAGCGGCGGTAGCCGCGGCTCTGCAGGCCGAGGATGCCGAACGCCACGACGGCGGTGATGAGTCCCGCCGGGAACAGCGGCACTCCGAACAGCAGGTTCAGCGCGATCGCGGCGCCGACGAACTCGGCGAGGTCGGTCGCCATCGCGATCAGCTCGGCCTGGACCCAGAGCCCCCACGCGACCGGGCGCGGGAAGTGCTCGCGGCACAGCTCGGGGAGGTTCCTGCCGGTCGCGATGCCGACCTTCGCGGAGAGGTTCTGGATCAGCATCGCCATCAGGTTCGCGGCGACGATCACCCACAGGAGCAGGTAGCCGAACTTGGCTCCGCCCGCGATGTTGGTCGCGAAGTTGCCCGGGTCGACGTAGGCGACGGCGGCGACGAAGGCCGGGCCGAGCAGCGGCAGCGCGCCGCGCACGCGCCCGCGGCGGCGCAGCTGCTGCAGCGCGCTCGGCGGTGGCAGCGCGACCGCGCCGCCCTGCACGTCAGCCGCGGGCGTCGTCCTCATCGCCCGCCCTCCAGCTCCACCCGCATCGCGCGCGCCAGCGCGCCGCCGAGGACGTGCACGTCGTCGCCGAAGCGAGCGAACAGCGGGCCGTCGAAGGGCTGCTTCTCGAGCACCTCGAACGCCGCGCCCGGGGAGATCCCGCGCTCGGAGAGGTAGCGCAGCATCTCGGGGTCGGCGTCGGAGATACGCACGAACGTGCCGTGATCGCCCGGCGCGAGCGACTGCAGGCTCTCGGTCGGTCGCGCGTCGAGGATGCGACCGTCGCGCGTCGGGATCGGGTCGCCGTGGGGATCGTGCGTGGGATCGCCGAGCTTGGCGGCGATCAGCTCCTCGAGCTCCTCGGACAGCACGTGCTCGAGCACCTCGGCCTCGGCGTGGACGCGGTCCCACGGCACGCCGAGCGTCTCGGCCAGGTAGAGCTCGAGCAGACGGTGGTGGCGCAGGACCTCGAGCGCGACCTTCACGCCCTGGCCCGTCAGCTGGACGCCCTTGTAGGGCTGGTGCGTGACGAGCCCGAGCTGGTCGAGCCGCTTGACCATGCCCGAGGCCGAGGCCGGCGTCACGCCGAGGCGCTCGGCGAGCGCGTTCGTCGTAACGGCGCCGTCGAGCTCGTCGCCGAGCGCGTAGATCGCCTTGGCGTAGTCCTCGACGGCCGAGGTCGTGTGCGGTTGCTCTTTCATCAAGGGCTGAGAATTGATTATGGCACACCTAAACCAGGGTTGTGCCTGGCATGTATCGGTCGGCGCGGCACGCGACTTGAGCGCCTCGGGCGACGGTTATCCTCGAGTGCGATGGCGACGACCGACCAGCTGAGCGCCGAGCACCGCGTCCTGACGGCGGGCTGCGGCCTGGTCGACCGCTCGGAGCGCGGCAAGCTGGCGCTGACGGGCTCGGAGCGGCGGGAGTTCCTGCAGGGCCAGGTCACCAACGACGTCGAGGCGCTGACGCCCGGCGCCGGCTGCTACGCGGCCTTCCTGACGCACAAGGGCCGCATGCTCGGCGACCTGCGCGTCCTGGACCTCGGCGACGAGCTGTGGCTCGACACGGAGCGCGTGGCGCTGCAAGCGCTGTTCGACATGATCCGGCGCTTCAAGCTCGGGCGCGACGTCGAGCTGCACAAGCGCACGCTCGAGTGCGGGCTGCTCTCGCTGATCGGTCCCGACGCGCGCCGCGTCGCGGGCGCCGAGGACCTCCCCGCCGCCGAGCACGCCAATCGCGCGGGCGAGATCGACGGCATCCCGGTGACGCTCGTCGTCACGGCCGACGGCATCGACCTGATCTGCGCCGCCGAGCGCGTGACCGAGCTCGGCCGCGCGCTCGCCGCGCGCGGCGCCGTCCCGGTCGCCGAGGAGGCGGCCGAGTGC
>DAIOGP010000242.1:0-2668 GCA_036745135.1 Solirubrobacteraceae bacterium | reverse complement strand
TGTGCAGATCTTCAACGGCCCGCCGCAGGGCGGCAACCCGACCGTCATCTTCTACGCCGACGCCACCGAGTCCGGCATCGCGACGATCATCGCCCCGATCGGCGTGGTCACGGGGTCGAGCAAGAGCGGCTACACGCTGACCACCAACATCGACCCGATCCCGACCACGCCGGGCCTCCCGCCCGCCGCGATCGAGAAGCTCGACTTCACGGTCAGCGCCAAGACCAAGGCGAAGAAGACCGTCAAGGTCAAGGGCAAGCGGAAGAAGAAGACCGTCACGATCAACTACATCGACGCGCCGACGAAGTGCCCGAGCGGCGGCTTCCCGTTCCACGCGCGCTTCGAGTACGCGGACGGCGATCCGCAAGAGGTCAACACGAAGCTCGCCTGCCCGTAGCGAGCAGCGCTTGATCAGCGGCCCGCGCGCGACGCTCGTCGCGCGCGGGCCGCTCGTCGTTCAGGCGACCGGAGCCACGGCCGGATAGCGGGCTCGCACGGCGTCGATGTAGTCCGCGAGCCGTTGCGCCAGCGCGGCGTCGTGGAGCTCGAGTACGTTCTCGGCGTTCAGCTCGCCGGAGCGCGAGAGGTTGAAGCTGCCGGCGAAGACCACGTCGTCCGCGACCGTGACCTTGGCGTGCATGTAGTCGTGGACCGCGCCCGTCGCGTAGGGCGTCGAGAGCTTCCCCGTGAAGTGGTCGCGCGAGAGCACGGTGCGCAGCAGCGGGACCTTCCACTCCGAGTTGCCGTTCAGGAGCCACTGGCCCGGGACCTGCGCGAGCTGGGTGGCGTCGACCACCCCGGCCAGGTCGACCCGTGCCTCGGAGACGACCTGCGCGAGGGTCCCCAGGATCGGCGCCGAGGTGATCACCGGCGAGGCGATGCGCACGCGTCGCCGCGCCCGCCCGATCGCCTTCGCGATCCGGTGCGAGAGCGCGTCGCCGCGACCGGGGCAGAACCACGCGCGAGCCGTCACGGCGCCGACGGTCACGGGGATCGCGTCGAAATCGCCCGAGTCCTCGACCCGTCGCCTGCTCCAGAGCTGCTCGAAGTCGCGCTCGTAGGCGGCCGCGAGCTGCGGCGAGGCGACGGTGACGACGACGTTCTCCTGGCGCGACCAGGCGTCGCTCGTCCAGTTCAGCGAGCCGGTCCAGACGCGCTCGCCGTCGCGCACGACGTACTTGTGGTGCATGAGGTCGGGCACGCCCGGGATCGCCCGCGTCGGCACGCCGAGCGCGTCGATCAGGCTCGGCTCGACGCGCGAGGGAGCGGGGACCGGGATCGGGCGGTCGTGCTCGACGTTGTAGGCCAGGCGCAGGGCGACGCCGCGCGCGGCCGCGTCCTGGATCGCGCCCGTGACGATCGCGGCGGGCTCCGGATCGAGCCTGATGTCGTAGAGGGCGAGGTCGAGGCGGCGCCGCGCGCCGCTCAGGAAGGCGGCGACCGCGCGGGCGACGTCGAGCTGATCCTGGCCACCGTCCGTGAGGGTGCCGAGCGCGAGCGGTCCGTCGCCCGCGAGCTCGCCGAGCCCGTTCGCGGGTGGTGCGCTCACGCGCTCACGGGGGCCGGCGCCCCGGCCCTGCTCGTCGCCCCACGGTGCTCGGCGTACATGCGCAGCGCGAACGCCCCGGTGGGGGTCGCGCGGAACGCCTCGACGTCCGCCGCCATCCCGGCCGGCAGGTCGCGGGGCTCCGGCACGGGCCAGCCGCCGCCGTACTCGGGCGCCATGACCGCGATCCCGGCGAGTGCCGCGAGCGTGAGGTCGGCCGCGCTGAAGCGCTCGCCGACGAGGTGAGCGCGCCCGTCGTCGAGCAGCGGGTCCAGCTGGGCGAACGCCGCCGCGATCGCGGCGCGGGCCGCGGCGCGCGTGGCGTCGTCGATCGCGAAGCGCCGCCGCACGATCGCGGCGGCGAGCGCCGTGAAGCGGCCGAACGCGGCGCGCTCGAGCCCGCCGACGCCGGGTTCCACGATGCGGCGCAGCAGGTCGGGCTCGTCGAGCAGCCACGCGTAGGCCCAGCGGCGAACCTCGGGGCCGAGCCGCTCGTCGAGGAACGCCTCGAGCGCCTCGACCTCGCGGCGCGCACCCGGCTCGCCGGGGTAGAGGCGGCGCTCCGCGGGGAGTCCTTCGTCGAGGTGGTGCAGGATGCGCGTCGAGTCGCGGATCGAGCGCTGGGGCGTGACGAGCACCGGGGTCGTGAGGCCGGCGTGCCGGCGCAGCAGCGCGGGCATGTGCGTGACCGGCGCGTGGCGCTCCTCGACGTAGGGCACGCCGCTGCGGTCGAGCCCCCAGCGCGCCTTCTCGCAGTAGTGGCTCGGGCCGATCGTGACCAGCCTGAGCTCTGGGCGGGGCGGCATGGGAAGGCGATCATGCCCGACCGGCGCCGCACGGGTCAACCGGAGCGGCGGCCCCGTAGAGTGCCGCCGCGATGCCCGGCACCCCAACGCTCGACATCCCAGCGCTGGCGCAGCGCGCCCGGGCGAGCGGCCGGCTCGCCATCGACACCGAGTTCATGTCCGAAGGGCGCTACCGACCGCTGCTGTGCCTCGTCCAGGTGGCCGTCGAGGACGCCGCCGAGCCGGAGGGCGTGCTGATCGAGCTGCTCGACCCGCTCGCGGGGCTCGAGCCGGGGCCGCTCACCGAGGTGTTGGCCGACCCTGCGATCGAGGTCGT
>DAIOGP010000241.1:0-2697 GCA_036745135.1 Solirubrobacteraceae bacterium | reverse complement strand
CGTTCCACGCCTGGGAGGAGAGCATGTGCGCCTCGTCGAGGATGTAGACCTTGTGGCGCCCGGACACGGGCGCGTAGGCGACGCGCTCGCGCAGCTCGCGCACGTCCTCGACCGAGTTGTTGGACGCGGCGTCCATCTCGATCACGTCGAGCGAGGTCGCGCTGGCGATCGCGACGCACGAGTCGCAAACGCCGCAGGGCTCGATCGTCGGGCCGCGCTCGCAGTTGAGGCAGGCGGCGAGGATCTTGGCCATCGACGTCTTGCCGGTGCCGCGCGAGCCGACGAACAGGTAGGCGTGGTGGACCTTGCCCTGCTCAACGGCGTTGCGCAGCGTGCGCACGACGTGCTCCTGGCCGACCACGTCGGCGAACGTCCGGGGACGATGGCGACGGTAGAGCGATGGCGCGGCGGACACGGGACGGCCAGTGTACCCAGGGGCCGGTCGGCGCCCGCGGGCTCCGGCGGGGGCGCCCGGCGCGTCGCGAGCGGCCGGTAGCGTGCCGCCGCGATGCGCCGCCTGACGCCCATCGCCTGGTCAGCCGCGGCCGCGCTCGTCCCGCTCGCGATCGTCGGGCGGGGGTTCGCGAACTACGACACGCTCTACGCGATCGTCTGGGGGCGCGAGCTGGCGCACGGCCGGCTCCCGGACTACGGCGTCCCGCTCGCGCCGACGCCGCACCCGCTCGCGACGTTCGTCGGGGTCCTGCTCGCGCCGCTGAGCTCGGCCGGGCACGGCGCGGCGGCGGAGACCGTGGTCGTCGCGTTCGCGTTCCTGGCGCTGGGCGTCGTCGGCTACCTCGTCTACCGCCTCGGCGCGCTGTGGTTCGGCCGCGCCGCGGGCCTGCTCGCCGCCGCGATCGTGCTCACGCGCGAGCCCGTCCTCTCGTACGGCGTTCGCGCCTACGTCGACGTGCCCTACCTCGCGCTGGTGCTGGCGGCGCTGCTCGTCGAGGCACGCCGACCGCGCGCGGGCGCGCCCGTGCTCGTGCTGCTCGGCGTCGCCGGCCTGCTGCGCCCCGAGGCGTGGCTGCTCTCGGCCGCCTACCTCGTCTACCTCGCGCGTGCCCGGCGCATGAGCGGGCGCGAGCTGGCCGGGCACGTCGCGCTCGTGGCGGCGGCGCCGGCGCTGTGGCTGCTCGCCGACCTGCTGGTCAGCGGCGATGCGCTGCACTCGCTCACCGGCACGCGCGACGTCGCCCGCACGCTGGAGCGCAAGACCGGGATCGGGAACGTGCCGGTCACGCTCCCGCGGCGCATCGGCGAGATCCTGCGCGAGCCGGTGCTCGTCGCCGCGGCCGGCGGCGGGCTGCTCGCGCTCGCCTGGCTGCGCCGGCAGGTGCGGCTCCCCGCGGCGGTCGCCGCGTTGGCCGTCGCGGCCTTCGCCGCGCTCGCGGTGGCGGGGCTGCCGATCATCACGCGCTACGCGTTCCTCGCGGCGACGCTGCTCGCGATCTTCGCCGGCGCCGGCGCGTTCGGGTGGACGCAGCTGCCGCGCGGCGATCCGCGCCGCCGGCGGTGGGCCGCCTTCGGCGGACTCGCGCTCGTGCTGCTCGCGGTCTTCCTCCCCGCGCAGGTGAGGCGCCTCGGCGACCTGCGCGACCAGATCGCCATCCAGTCGCGCATCGTCGACGACCTCTACGCGCTCGACGAGCACGACGCGCTCGGGACGCGCTGCGGCCCGATCTACGTGCCCAACCACCGGCCGGTCCCGCTGGTCGCCCTGATCGCCGGCGTGCGGCCCACGCGCGTGCGCAGCGCCCAGCTCGAGCGCCCGCGCAGCGGCCAGTTCGTCGCCGCGGCGGACGCGAGCGTGGCGCGGGCGTTCATCCTCGACCCGCGCGATCCGCGGCGCCTGGAGGCCTCCGTCCCGCCCGATTTCGTCCGCGTCGGCGCCGACCGCTCGTGGACGCTGTACGAGCGCTGCGCGACGGGTGCCGCGAACATCCGGTAGGACTCGCGCCCGTGCGCGACGTGCTGATCCTGAGCTACCACGCCGTCAGCCCCGCGTGGCCGGCGGGGCTCGCCGTCGAGCCCGGGCGACTCGAGCGCCAGCTCGGGTGGCTGCTGCGGCGCGGCTATCGGCCGACGACCTTCCACGCGGCAGCGACCGCGCTGCCCGCGCCGCGCAGCTTCGCGATCACGTTCGACGACGCCTACCGCTCCGTGCTCGAGCACGGCTTCCCGGTCCTCGAGCGCCTCGGCGTGCCGGGGACCGTCTTCGTCCCGACCGACTTCCCCGAGCGCGGCGCGCCGATGACCTGGCCGGGGATCGACGGCTGGCTCGGGGGGCCGCACGAGCGCGAGCTCGTGCCGCTGTCGTGGGACGAGCTGCGCCGGCTGGCCGGCGCCGGCTGGGAGATCGGCTCGCACACGCGCTCGCACCCGCACCTGACCGAGCTCGACGACGCGGCGCTGGCCGACGAGCTGCGCGGGTCGCGCGAGCGCATCGAGCGCGAGCTCGGCCTCCCATGCCGGACGCTCGCTTATCCCTATGGCGATCACGACGACCGCGTCGTGGCGGCGACGCGCGCGGCCGGCTACGAGGCCGCCGCGACCGTGCCGGTGCGCCTCGACCGCGACGAGCCGCTGCGCCGGCCGCGGATCGGCATCTACCGCGTCGACGACGAGCGCGCGTTCCGGATCAAGGTCTCCCCCATCGTGCGCCGCGTCCGCCGGCTGCCGGTCTCGGCTGCGCTC
>DAIOGP010000240.1:0-2702 GCA_036745135.1 Solirubrobacteraceae bacterium | reverse complement strand
CCGACGCCGAGGCGTTCGTCGGCGCCGGCCTCGGCGCCGACGCCGAAGAGTTCGCTGACGCCGACGCCGAGCTCGACGCGGACGCCGGCGCAGCGCCGGCGCGCGCCCGCCGGCGCGCCGCGACCCCTGCGCTCGCCACCGAGCAGCGCGTCGCGCCGCGCGGCCCCGGCCGGTTCCTCGCCTTCCTGCGCGCCAGCTGGACCGAGCTCCAGCGAGTTCAATGGCCCGACCGACGTCAGGTCACGCAGGCCACCGGCGTCGTGCTCGGCTTCGTGGTCGTCGCCGGCGCGTTCCTCGGGCTCGCCGACTTCGTGGCGTCCAAGCTCGTCAACGCCATCATCTGAAGCCCACCCTCGATCGAAGGACTCGCGTGTTTCGCTGGTACGTCGTCAACACCTACTCAGGCCATGAGAAGAAGGTCAAGCAGAACCTCGAGCACCGCGTGGTGTCGCTCTCGCAGCAGAGCAACGTGCGCCAGATCGTCGTACCGACCGAGACCATCTCGGAGATGAAGGACAACCAGAAGGTGATGGTCGAGAAGCGCACGATGCCCGGGTACGTGCTCGTCAACATGGACCTCAACGAGGACTCATGGATGCTCGTCAAGGGCACCCCGGGTGTGACCGGCTTCGTCGGCGCCTCCAACGAGCCGGTCCCGTTGACCCAGGCGGAGGTCGACCGTCTGCTCCATCGCGAGACCGCGGAGCGGCCGCGCACGCGCGCCCAGTTCTCGATGGGCGAGTCGGTCAAGGTGGTCTCCGGGCCGCTGTCCGACTTCTCCGGCGAGATCTCCGAGATCAACGAGGACGCGGCGAAGCTCAAGGTGCTGGTATCAATCTTCGGTCGCGAGACGCCGGTCGAGGTCGGTTTCGACCAGGTCAAGAAGATCTAGCGCGGCCTGAACCCATGGCGAAGAAGGTCCTCACAACGATCAAGCTGCAGGCCGTCGGCGGCCAGGCGAGCCCGGCTCCGCCGGTCGGCCCGGCGCTGGGCCAGCACGGCATCAACATCATGGAGTTCTGCAAGGCGTTCAACGCCCAGACGCAGGGCGACTCGGGCACCGTCATCCCGGTCGTGATCACCGTCTACGAGGATCGCTCGTTCACGTTCATCACGAAGACGCCCCCCGCCGCCGTGCTCATCAAGCAGGCGATCGGGCTCGACAAGGGCTCGGGGGAGCCGAACCGCAACAAGGTCGGCAAGATCTCGGGCGCGCAGGTGCGCGCCATCGCCGAGAAGAAGCTCGACGACCTCAACGCGCACGACATCGACCAGGCCGCGAGGATCATCGAGGGCACCGCGCGCTCGATGGGCGTCGAGGTGACCGGCTGATGCCGCGGCACGGGAAGCGCTACCGCGAGGCGCTCGCCAAGGTCGACCGGCTGCGCGAGTACGCGCCGGCCGAGGCCGTCGCGATCGTCAAGGCGGCGAAGGCCGCCGCGTTCGACGAGTCGGTCGAGATCCACGTCCGCACCGGGCTCAACGTCCGCCACGCCGACGAGCAGCTGCGCGGCACGATCGCGCTGCCCCACGGCCTCGGCAAGGACGTCAAGGTCGCCGTGTTCGCTCAGGGCGACAAGGCCCGCGAGGCCGAGGAGGCCGGGGCTGACGTGGTCGGCGGGGAGGACCTCGCCAAGCGCGTCGAGGAGGGCTTCACGGACTTCGACGTCGCGATCGCGACGCCCGACATGATGCCCGTGGTCGGCAAGCTCGGCCGGGTGCTCGGCCCGCAGGGCAAGATGCCCAACCCGAAGGTCGGCACCGTGACGATGGACGTGCGCAAGGCCGTCGAGGAGTCGAAGGCCGGCAAGGTGGAGTACCGCACCGACCGCACGGCGATCGTCCACATGGTGATCGGCAAGACGTCGTTCGAGGAGCGCGCGCTGCTCGAGAACTACGCGGCCGTGCTCGAGGAGCTGGTGCGCGCGAAGCCGTCCGCGGCCAAGGGCAAGTACATTCGCACGATCACGATGACGTCGACGATGGGACCGGGCATCAAGGTCGATCCCTCCCGCACGCGCGACATCGTGGAGGAGGCGCCGGCAGCCGCCTGAGCGCACGACAGGACAGCGAACGCCAGAGACCCCCGGCGACACTGAAGTCCGGGGTAGGCGGTGCTCTCGAGAAGGACCCACTCGACTGCCCGCCTGCGCGCGGGCAGTTCGCGTTTTCGAAGGGCCCGACACCGAGGAACAACCAATGAACAGGACTGAGAAAGCCACCGTGATCGATGAGATCGCGGCCCAGATCGAGAGCTCGGAGGCCGTGTTCGCGGTCGACTACCGCGGCATCACCGTCGCCGAGGTCGCCGAGCTGCGCACGCGGCTGCGCGCCGCGGACGCGACGTTCCGGATCGTCAAGAACTCGCTGACCGAGCGCGCCGCCGACAAGGCCGGAGTCGCCGAGCTCAAGGAGCTGCTCGCCGGCCCGACGGCGTTCACGTTCGTGCGCGGCGACGCGGCGATCGCGGCCAAGGCCCTCGCGGACTTCGCCCGGCTCACGGACGCGCTCGCGTTCAAGGGCGGCGTGCTGAACGGCGAGGCGCTGACGATCGACCAGATGAGCGCGATCTCCAAGCTGCCCGCGCGCGACGTGCTCTACGGCCAGCTCGTGGGCATGGTGGCGTCGCCGATCGGCGGCCTCGTGCGCAGCCTCAACGGCCTGATCGCGGGCATCGCGATCCAGCTGCGCCAGATCGCGGA
>DAIOGP010000239.1:0-2767 GCA_036745135.1 Solirubrobacteraceae bacterium | reverse complement strand
TTGAAGATCCCGGAGCCGACGAACACGCCCTCGGCGCCGAGCTGCATCATCAGCGACGCGTCGGCCGGGGTCGCGATGCCGCCGGCGCAGAAGAGCACGACCGGCAGCCGGCCCGCGCGGGCGACCTCGCGCACGAGGTCGAGCGGCGCGCCGTGCTCCTTCGCCGCGGTCGCCAGCTCGCTGTCGTCGAGCGTCGCGAGGCGCTTGATCTCGCCCGTGATCTGGCGCATGTGGCGCACGGCCTCGACGATGTCGCCCGTGCCGGCCTCACCCTTGGAGCGAATCATCGCCGCGCCCTCGCCGATGCGGCGCAGCGCCTCGCCGAGGTTGGTCGCGCCGCACACGAACGGCACCTTGAAGCCCCACTTGTCGATGTGGTTGGCCTCGTCGGCCGGCGTCAGCACCTCGGACTCGTCGATGTAGTCGACCTCGAGCGCCTCGAGAACCTGCGCCTCGGCGAAGTGCCCGATGCGCGCCTTGGCCATCACCGGGATCGTGACGGCTTCCTGGATGGCCTTGATCATCAGCGGGTCGGACATGCGCGCCACGCCGCCGTCGCGGCGGATGTCGGCGGGCACGCGCTCGAGCGCCATGACCGCGCACGCGCCGGCATCCTCGGCGATCCGGGCCTGCTCGGCGTCGATCACGTCCATGATCACGCCGCCCTTGAGCATCTCGGCGAGCCCGGCCTTGACGCGGAATGTCGCTTCGTCGCGCATCGCCACCCAGTGTAGCCGGGGGCCTGTGCGCGCAGGGTCCAACGCCGGCCCGGCGCGAGCTCCGGCGCGGCGCGCAGCTACTTGAGCTTGAAGGCCTTGATGCGGTTGTCGTACTGCGCCGCGTCGCGGGCGTACACGCCGTAGGCCAGGGCCTGGATCAGGCTCAGCAGCGCCGTGTGGGAGCGGACGTAGGCGGGGCTGTTCGACGAGTAGTAGAGCTTGCGCTCGGCGAGCTTCGCGACCTCGGAGAGCGTCGCGTCGGTAATCGCCAGCGTCGCGGCCTTGCGATGGCGCGCGACCTTCATCGTGCGCAGCACGAGGGCGTTCGGGCGACCGGCCGAGAGGCAGATCACGAGGAAGTCCTCGTCGATCCGCGCGATCCGGCTGAGGCCCTCCTGCGACGGGCTCGCGACGATCTCGGCCCGGATGTCGAGCAGGTGGAGCAGGTGGCGCAGGTAGCTGGCGAAGAACGCCATCTGGTCGCAGCCGGCGATCAGGATCCGCTTGGCCGAGACGATCGACTCGATCGCGGCCTCGACCTGCGTGCGCGAGACCTTGCGCGCGGTCTCCTCGACGTTGACGTGGTCGGCGGCGAGCGCCGTCTCGAACTCGTTCTGGTCGAGCGCGAACAGCGGGGCGACGGTCTCGACCTGGGCGCTCCCGGTCGGGCGGCGGCGGTACTCCTCGCGCGCGGCCTGCTGAAGCTCGGGGAAGCCCTCGAAGCCGAGCGCCTGCGCGAAGCGCACGACGGTCGAGCTCGACGTGTTCGCGTGGCGCGCGAGCTCCTCGGCGGTCTGGAAGGCCGCCTCCTCGAGGTGGTCGACGATGTACTGGGCGACGTCCTTCTGCGACTTGGAGAACTCGTCGAAGCGCGACGCGATGTAGTCGGACAGCGTCTGGTGCTTGGCCGTCGGGCCGCGGTTCGCGGTGGTCGTGGATGAACGCTTCATCGCGGGCCGTGTTTTCGACGCGGCGTGGCCGCGTTCCTTCCTGGTCGTCTGCTCGATCGCCATCGTCTAGCCTCTCGCGCGCTCATGCGCCGCCTCGAAACCACGCTTGACGGCCCGATCCTGCTCGAGCCCGTGGTCCACGGCGACGCCCGTGGGTTCTTCCAGGAGACGTATCGGGCAAACGTGGCTGCAGATTTAGGGGTCCGCGAGAAATTCGTCCAGGACAACCACTCGCGCTCACGCCGCGGCGCCCTGCGCGGCATGCACTTCCAGGTCGGCGACGGGCAGGCGAAGCTGGTCCGCTGCGCGCGCGGCACGATCTACGACGTGCTCGTGGACGTGCGGCGCGGATCACCCACGTTCGGGCGCTGGGAGGGGTTCCAGCTCGACGACGAGCGCCACCGGCAGCTGTTCGCGCCCGTCGGGTTCGCCCACGGCTTCTGCGTCGTCAGCGACGTCGCCGACGTGATTTACAAGTGCTCGAGCTACTACGACGCCGAGCTCGAGCGCGGGATCGCCTGGGACGACCCCGACGTGGCGATCGCGTGGCCGGCGGGCATCGATCCGATCGTCTCCGAGCGCGACGCGACCGCGCCGCGGCTCCGGGACGTGGCGGACGAGCTGCCCTTCACGTACGCCCCGTAGCCGCGCGCGGCGTCGCTCAGCTGACGACGAGCGTCCCCTTCATGCCGGCGGCCTTGTGGCCGTCGACCGGGCAGTAGAACTCGTAGGTCCCCTTCTTCAACCTGACGGTGACCTTCGACCTGCCGCCCGGGTCCGCCGTCTGCCCGTCCTTGTCGACGCCCTTGCCCTCGACGGCGATAGCGTGCTGGAGGCCCGACGACGACGGGTTCTTCATCGAGATCGTCACCTTCCCCGCGCGCGCCGTGAGGCGCGTGCGGTTGAACTTCAGCTTGCCCTGGGCGTTCGCGCTCAGCTTGAGCTTCGTCGTCGCCGCTGTCGCGACGGGTCCGCTGTCGCTCGCGCTCGCGGCCTGGGCCACGGCCACGGCGCCGACGGCCAGTGCGGCCGCCGCGAGCATCCTCGTGCGCTTCATCCGATCTCCTCCGGTCGAGCCGCTGGGTCGCGCCCGCCGCG
>DAIOGP010000238.1:0-2787 GCA_036745135.1 Solirubrobacteraceae bacterium | reverse complement strand
TGGAGCTCTCGGCGCCGGCGCCGCTCGAGGCGGCGCTGCGCGTGAGCTACGGCCCGCTCGTCGCGGTGCTCGTCCGCCGCCTGGCCCGCATCGCGCAGGACGACGCGCGAGCCCCGGCCGCGGTCATTCCTGCGACGGGGCGGACCAGGCGGCGATGAACTCCTCCGCCTCGAGCTGGGCCAGGTCCGAGCGCAGGCGCCGGGCCAGGCGCGAGGCCTCCTGCGGCGAGCAGTCCCAGAAGAGGGCGACCTCGTTGGTCTCGACGTCGACGACCTCGACGCGGTCGACGCGCTCCGGCGAGGCGAGCCACGCCGGCGCGAGCCCCTCCCGCGCCACGAGCAGCCGGTAGTGGCGGTTGGCCCTCACGTCGCTCCGCCGGACACGGCGACGCCGGCCTGCTCGAGCCGCTCCTCGCCGACGAACAGCTGCTCGCCGACGCGCACGGCGGGCGTGTGCGTGACGCCGAGCGAGGCGGCCGCCGCGCTCGCGCGCGCCAGCTCGTCGGCGAGCGAGCTGCGCTCGAGCGCCTTGATCAGCGCGGCGGGGTGGATCTCGCAGGCCGCGCCCGCGAGCAGGATCGTGTCGAGCTCCGCGAGGTCGCGCCCGCCGGCGAACGCCTGCCGGAAGGCGGCGAGCGAGAACGCCGCGACCTTGCCGATCCCGCGCGCGTAGGTGGCGGCGCGCAGCGCGAGCGCGGCGTCGGTCGGCCACGCCGCGGGCCAGCGCAGCGGCAGCAGCCCCTGGACCAGCGCGCGCCGCTCGAGCTCGGCCATCCGCGCCTCGCGGTCGGGCGCGTGCGCCCACGGCTCGGCGACCGGCGCGGCGATCGGCTGGAACTCGGGCACGACCCCGAGTGCCGCGACGATCCGCTCGGCCGCGAGGTACGCGCTCGGGCTCGCGAGGTCGTAGTAGAAGACGGGCTGCGGCCGGTCGGCCGCGCGCGCGTCCGAGCCTCCCGCGTGCCGCGTGACGGGCAGCTCGCTCGGCGCCGCCATCGCGCGCGCTACCCGTGGATCAGCCAGCCGTCGGCCGCGCGCGCGGCCTCCATGACGGCCTCGGACAGCGTCGGGTGGCCGTGGACGATGTGCGCGACTTCGTGGTAGCCGCCCTCGAGCGCGCGCACGTTGACGAGCTCCTGGATCAGGTCGGTCGCCTTCGTGCCGACGATGTGCGCGCCGAGGAGCTCGCCGTACTTGCGCTCGCCGACGATCTTGACCAGGCCGGTGCGATCGCCGTAGACCGTCCCGGCGCCGACGGCGCCGAACCCGAGCTTGCCGACGACGACGTCGTGACCGGCCGCGCGCGCCTGCTCCTCGGTGAGCCCGAAGCTCGCGACGTTCGGGGTGCAGAAGGTCGCGCGCGGGATGTCCACGTACTCGAGCGGCTCGGGCTCGAGGCCGGCGGCGTGCTCGACCGCGATGATCCCCTCGTCGGAGGCCTTGTGCGCGAGCGCCGGGCCGCGCACGAGGTCGCCGATCGCGTACACGCCGGACAGGGAGGTGCGGCAGAACTCGTCGACCGCCACGAGACCGTGGTCGTCGAGCCCGATCCCGGCGTCGGCGAGCCCGAGGCCCTCGACGTCGGGCCCGCGCCCGGCGGCGATGCACAGGTAGTCGACCGTCGCCGTCTCGCCGCCGTGCGTGAACGTCACGCCGCTCTCCGAGGGCTGCACGTTCTCGACCAACGTCGACGTGTGGATCGCGATGTTCTGCTTGGCGAGCCCGCGACCCGCGACCTTCGAGATGTCGACGTCCTCGGTCGGCAGCACGCGATCTAGCGCCTCGAACAGCAGCACCTGCGAGCCGAGCCGGCCGTACGCCGACGCGATCTCCGCCCCGGAGGCGCCGGCGCCGACGACGGCGAGGGTGGCGGGCAGCGCGTCGAGGGCCCACGCCTCCTCGGTGCCGATCACGCGGCCGCCGAACTGCGTGCCGGGGATCGGCCGCTTGACCGAGCCGGTGGCGAGGATCACGAGCTTGGCCTGGATCTCCGTGCCGTCGAAGTTGCCGCCGACCTTCACGTTGCCATCGTCGGTGACCGAGCCGTGACCGTCGATCACGTCGATCGAGTTCTTCTTCATCAGGCCGGCGACGCCGCCGGTGAGCGTCGAGACGACCTTGTCGCGGCGCGCGTGGACTGCCGCGAAGTCGACGGTGCGGCCGGCGACGGTGATGCCGAAGTCGGCCGCCTCGTCGATCTCGGAGAGCACGTCGGCGACCCGCAGCACCGCCTTCGCGGGGATGCACGCGTAGTTGAGGCAGCGCCCGCCGATCGCGTCCTTCTCGACGACGGCGGTCTTCATGCCGAGCTGGGCCGCGCGGATCGCGGCGACGTAGCCGCCGGGCCCCGAGCCGATCACGATGCAGTCGTAGGCGCTCTCAGCCATCGGGCTCGGAGCCTATCCAACCGGCCGCGCGCTCACGTGCCGGCGCGCAGCGCCGCGACGACCGGATCGGGCAGCGGCGTCGCGCGCCCGGCGGCGTAGTCGTAGCCCACCAGCACGCCGTAGCCCTCGGCGAGCAGCCGCCCGTCGGCCTCCGAGCGCATCTCGAACTCGACCCGGAAGCTCGAGCGCTTGATCTCGCGCGCGCGGACGAAGGTGCGGATCTCCTCGTCGAAGAAGCCGGGCGAGCGGTAGCTGATCCTGCACTCGGCGAAGATCAGGCCGAAGTCGTCGGGGCTCGTCGGGTCGTGCGCGGGGAACGTCGCCTGCATGAACGCGATCCGGGCGGACTCGAAGAACTGCAGGAACGCGACGTTGTTGAGGTGGCGCATCGCGTCGAGGTC
>DAIOGP010000237.1:0-2814 GCA_036745135.1 Solirubrobacteraceae bacterium | reverse complement strand
GGGACGTGGCGGCCCGCCGGCGCCGGGCCGCTGCGGGCGCACGTCACGTTCCCCGCGCCGATCGGGCGCGTGGCGGTCGCGAAGTACCCGGCCGGCGAGATCGTCACGGTCCCCCGCCACACACGCACGCGCAAGGTCACCGCGCTGATCGCGACGCGCGCCTTCGCCCCCCACGCTGCGCTCGCCCCGGGGGTCCCCCTCGCGCTGCCGCTCCTCGCCCGCGCGCTGCGCACGCCGCTCGCGCCGGCGCTCTCGCGGGCGGTCGGCCTGCTGCCGGCGGGCCCGGAGGAGACGGCTCGGCGCGCCGCGCGCTTCACGATCCTCGCGATCGCCCACGGCGAGGACGGCACGAGCTCGCGCGGCGTCGTGCAGGGCTCGGACGTGTACGGGACCACCGCGGCGATCGCGGTGCACGGCGCCGAGCTGATGGCCGAGCCGGGCTACGGCGAGGCCGGCGTCCTCGCGCCGGCGAGCGCGTTCGACGCCGTGGCGTTCCTCAACCACCTCGGGGAGCACGGGCTCAGCTACGAGCTCCACGATGCCGCGGTGAGGACCCCCGTCGCGGCGCAGTAGGATCCGCAGCGTGGAAGGCGGCGGATTCGAAGGCCTGTTCGGGGACCCCGAGGAGCTCCAGCGGCGCATGGCGGAGTTCGCCGAGCAGCTCGCGGGCTCGCAGAAGCTGGCGTGGGCCGACAACGCGATCAAGCTCGCGGTCGACATGACGGTGGCGGCGATCAACCGCGTGAACCTCCAGGGGACCGCGGAGCAGCAGGCGCAGCAGATCCGCTCCGTGATGGCCAGCGTCTTCCCCGAGGCCGTGACGCTCGTGCGCGAGGCGCGCCAGGGCCTGCAGTAGCCCCGGCGGCGCGCCGGCCCTCAGCGCAGCGCCTGCTCGGCCGGCGCCTCGGCCGGCTCCCGCGCGCCCTGCGACTCGCTCGCCCGGTGCTCGCGACCTTGCGCGATGACCTCCTTGAAGCTCCGGATGCGGAACACGAGCACCAGCGCGGCGAAGCCGACGGAGAGGCTCAGCACGGCGATCGCGATCTGCTGCCCGACCGAATAGGCCGCGACCGTCGCGGCCGACGCCTGGCCGGCGAACACCTCGACCAGCAGCGCCTGCTGGACGCCGGCGCCGCCCGGCGTGAACGGCACGATCGCGGCGACCGCGTTGACGCCCAGCACGAGCAGCACGTTGCGCACCGAGCCGCCGATGTTGAAGGCGTCGAGCAGCAGCCAGAAGGCGGCGAAGCGGAACAGCCAGCCGGCGAGCTGCACGGCGAACACCTGACGCAGGTAGCGGCGACGGTCGCGCAGGATCGTCACGCCCTGACGCACGCGCGCCCAGAACGCGCGCACCCGCGCCGAGAGCAGCGCGAACGCGACGAGCAGCGCGATCGCCAGGACGGTGATCAGGAACAGGGTGAAGCGCGGATGCGCGGCGAAGTAGGAGAGGTCGAACGCGTTGAGCTTCGAGAAGTCGGGCGGCTTGGGGAAGACGCCCTGGCTGAACGCGAAGCTCAGGATGAAGACGGCCATCACCGCGTCGAACACCGCCTCGACCGCGAAGCTCGACCCGACCGCCGGGTAGGTCGCGCTCGGGATCGAGTTGCGCACGAGGAACAGCTTGATCACGTCGCCGCCACGCGCCGGGATCACGTTGTTGAACCCGTAGGCGGCCATGTAGGCACCCCAGATCCGACGCCATTGGAAGCGCTCGTCCGGGTAGGCCGCGCGCAGCACGTTGAAGTACGCGCGCGAGCGCAGCGCGAGGTAGATCGAGAAGCTGACGAGCGCGAGGGCCAGCGAGCCCCAGTGCACGGCGGCGAGGTTGCCGAAGAACTTCCCGACGGCGTCGAGGAACGCGTCGAGGCTCTTGCCGAGCGAGGCGGCGAGCGGCGCATGCACGGGGCCCACGCCGAGAGCGTACGCGCCCGCCGCCGCGGCGCGGGGACCGCTCAGTCCGCGTCGGTCGCGAGGTCGGCGAGCAGCGTCGCGCCGGCGCGGCGCGGACGGCCGAAGTACCACCAGTTGCGCTCGGCCGTCCAGCCCTCGAGCGCGGCCTCCTCGTCGCCCCACAGGCAGCCGCGGGTCGCCACGAGCTGTGCTCGCGCCCGCGCGTCGGCGTTCGCGGCGCGCCCCCGTGCGTCCGGATCCTGGGCCACGGCGAGCGCGCCCTCGAGCAGCTCGCGCCCGTCCATGTCGTTGAGGTAGTCCTCGAGCCCGAGCGGGTAGCCCGCCTCGAGCTGCGCGACGGTCACCTCCCACGCCGCCAGCAGGCCGTCGAGGCCGCCGGCGACGACGTGCTCCGGGCAGCGGCGCTCCTCGAGGTACTCACGCACCCGCTCGGCCGCGGTCAATGCGCCCTCCCCGCCTGGCGCCTGAAGTACCGCTCGCCGTCGTTGGGCTTGAAGAAGGTGCGGATCGTCCGGTCGCGGTTGACGGCGATGAACGCGCCGGAGCCGCGGTCGAAGCGCGTGATCACGCCGTCGGCGGGCCGCACGATCTGCACGATGTCGCCGCCAGGGGGACGATCGCGCAGACGTTGCGCGAGCCGCAGGTACTGCGTCTGGCTGACGTCACCGAACTCGCGCCCGTGCTTGCGGTAGTGCTCGGCGAGCAGCTGGGGCGAGCGAAAGCCGACGCCGGTGGAGGCCCGGACGCCCGGCGCGTCGAGCGTGGCCGAGCTCGCGCCGCCGCAGGCCGGGAGCGCCACGACCAACACGGCGAGCAGGAGCGCGGCGAGGAGCGGGGGTCGGCGCGGCATCGGCGCGCCAAGGGTAGGGGAGCCACGCCCCTCGCCGCGGTAAGGAAACG
>DAIOGP010000236.1:0-2816 GCA_036745135.1 Solirubrobacteraceae bacterium | reverse complement strand
CCGTGCTCGCGCGCGAACTTGACGATCTCCTCCTCGTCGAGCGTGATCAGCGCGACCGGGAACGGGCGCCGGTCGCCGTGCATCACGGCCTGGGAGATCCACGGCGACTGCTTGAGGTCGTTCTCGAGGTTGGCCGGCGTGATGTTCTTGCCGCCCGCGGTGATGATGATGTCCTTCTTGCGGCCGGTGATCTTGAGGAACCCGCCTTCGTCGACCTCGCCCACGTCACCCGTGTGCAGCCAGCCGTCGATGAGCGTCTCGTCGGTCGCACCATCGTTGCGCCAGTAGCCCTGGAAGATGTTGCCGCCCTTGAGCAGGACCTCGCCGTCCTCGGCGATCTTCACCTCGACGCCTGGCATCGGCCGCCCGACGGTGCCGAACTTGAACGCGTCGAGCGACGAGATCGTCGCCGCCGTCGAGGTCTCCGTCATGCCATAGCCCTCGAGCACCGGCACGCCGGACGCGTAGAAGAACTCGAGGATCTCGGGCGCGATCGGCGCCGCGCCGCTGACGGCCTGCTTGACCTGACCGCCGAACGCCGCGCGCACGTTCTTGAACAGCTGCTCCTCGGCCATGTCGAACGGCTTCTGCAGCTCGGGCGGGACCTCCTGGCCGGCGGCCTGGAGCTGGCGGACCTTCATGCCGACGGTCACCGCGCCGCGGAGCAGCTCGGGATCGGCCTTGCTCGTCACGAGCGTGTAGAGCTTCTCGAAGATGCGCGGCACCGAGGGGAAGTACGTCGGCCGCGTCTCCGACAGCTCGGGGATGATCTTCTTCGTGTCGCCGCCGCTGAAGTAGGCGACGGTCGCGCCGACGTCGAACGAGACCAGCTGGATCAGCAGCGCGAACGCGTGCGCGAGCGGCAGGAACAGGTACGTCGTCTCGCCCGGGCCGACGACGCCGCTCGCCTCGGCCATCGACGTGACGGCGCGGTAGTTGCCGTGGGAGAGCACGCAGCCCTTGGGCGGCCCCGTCGTCCCGGAGGTGTAGATGATCGTGAACGGGTCGTCGACCGTGACGGCGGCGGTACGGCGCTCGAGCTCGGCCGCGTCGCCGTCCCGGCCGCGCTCGCGGAGCTGCTCGACGGAGATCGCGTCGCCGACCTCGCCGGCCGGATCGATCACGAAGATCTGCTCGAGCTCCGGCAGCCGGTCGCGCACCGCGCGGACCTTGGCGATCTGGCTCGCGTCCTCGCAGATCACGGCCACCGCCCCGGAGTTGCCGATCACCCACTCGCACTCCTCGGGAGAGTTCGTCGGGTAGATCGGAACCACGACGCCGCCCGCGCTCGAGATGGCGAAGTCGGCGTAGGTCCAGTCGGGTCGCGTGTTGCAGAGGATGCAGACCCGGTCGCCCGGCTTGATGCCCGCTGCGATCAGGCCAAGCGCGAGCTCGCGGACGATCTGGCCGACCACGGCGAACGTCACGTCCTCCCACGCGTCGCCGACCTTGTGACGCACCGCGACCTTGTCGGCGTGCGCGGCGGCGGCGAGGGCCATCAGGTCGGCAATCGTGCGCGAGCCGGTCGACGCCTGATCGGCGGGAATCGTGGTCGTTGCCTCCATCGTTCCTCCTGAGGGCTGCTGGGCGGAGGACGATTCTAATGTCGCGGGCGCAGCACGTGCGCCCGAGGAAAGACTTACGCCCGCACGGCCTCCCGCGGCGAAGCGAGCTGCTTGAGGTTCTGCAGGAACAGGGTCTTGTCGATGCGGCCCTGGAAGATCGGGACGCCCATCTCCATGCACTTGCTGATGACCTCGCGACGTTCCAGCCCGGCCTCGCGCGCGAGCTCTGTGGGCGTCAGGTGGATGGCCATGCGCATCGTCCTCCTGTGAAGGTGATTGGAGAGTCGGAAACGTACCGCTTCGTACCGACGGACACAATCATCCATCGGCCGGCGGACGCCGCAACCGGACCGCCGGCCGGCCGCGCTGGACGCTCGTCAGATCGGGTTGGGCACGTCGAGGAAGACGTGCTCGACGCCGAAGCGCTCGGCGACGAGCTCGCCGAGCCGGCGGATGCCGAAGGTCTCGGTCGCGTAGTGGCCGGCGGCGACGAAGTGGACGCCGCCCTCGTGCGCCTCGGCCATCACGTGCTCGGCGGGCTCGCCGGTGAGGAACGCGTCGAGCCCGGCGTCGATCGCGTCCGCGACGCTGCTCGCGGCGGCGCCCGACACGATGCCGATCGAGCGCACGAGCTCGGGCCCGCCGGCGATCACGAGCGGCTCGCGCGCGGTGAGCGCGCGCACGCGGTCAACGAGCTCGGACGCCGCGATCCCCTCCCCGGCGAAGCGCGCCGCGACACCGATCGCGCGACCACGGTGGACGCCGAACGGCTGCGCGTCGACGCACCCGAGCCCTGCGGCCAGCAGGGCGTTGTTGCCGACCTCCGGGTGCGCGTCGAGCGGCAGGTGGTACATGGCGAGCCCGAGGTCGTGCGTCAGCAGCAGCTTGAGCCGGGCCGCCTGGCGCCGGCTGATGCGGCGCGGGTGGAAGTCCCACAGGAGACCGTGGTGGACGAGCAGCAGCTGCGCGCCGGCCTCGAGGGCCAGCTCGATCAGCTCGCGGTGGGCGGATACGCCCGTCGCGATCCTCGTGACCTCCTCGGCGCCCGGGACCTGCAGCCCGTTGGGGCCGTAGTCCTCGAAGGCGGCAGGCTCGAGCAGCTCGTCGAGGTACGCAACGATCTCGGTCGCGCCGGCCACGCGCCCACCCTAGCGGTCGGCTACGCTGTGGTCGCGTCGGGGCGTGGCGCAGCCTGGTAGCGCGCACCGTTCGGGTCGGTGAGGTCCCCGGTTCGAATCCGGGCGCCCCGAT
>DAIOGP010000235.1:0-2850 GCA_036745135.1 Solirubrobacteraceae bacterium | reverse complement strand
ATCATGGTCGGCGAGATCCGCGACCGCGAGACGGCCCAGATCGCGATCGAGGCCGCCCTCACGGGCCACCTCGTCCTCTCGACGCTGCACACGAACGACGCGCCGACGGCGATCACGCGGCTGATCGAGATGGGGGTCGAGCCGTTCCTCGTGACGTCCGCGATCGACTGCGTCGTGGCCCAGCGCCTCGCGCGCAAGCTGTGTACGAACTGCAAGAAGGAGACCAAGGTCACCGCCGAGCTCCTGCGCGACAACGGCTTCGAGGCGGACGAGGACCTGATGGTCTTCGAGCCCGGCGGGTGCGCGCGCTGCAACGGCTCGGGCTACAAGGGCCGCATCGGCCTGTACGAGGTCATGCAGATGTCAGACGAGACGCGCGAGCTCGCGATGCAGCGCTCCTCGGCGGAAGCAATCGGCGCTGTCGCCGCGCAGCAGGGCATGGGCCGGCTGCGCGACGACGGCTTCGCGAAGGTGCAGGCGGGCGTCACCTCGATCGCCGAGGTCGCACGTGTAACGGGAACCGACTGAGTTGCCGATAGGGGATCAGCCATGAGTGTTGACGTCGCAGACATCCTTCTCCAAGTCCTCGATCACGGGGCCTCCGACCTGCACATCGCGGCCGGCGTGCCGCCGACCGTGCGCGTGCGCGGCCGCCTGACGCCGCTCGAGGGCTTCCCGGTCCTGACGCCGACCGACACGCGGGAGATCGTCTACTCGATCCTCAACAACGACCAGCGCCAGCGGCTCGAGACCGAGTGGCAGCTCGACTTCTCCTACGCGATCCCCGGCAAGGGCCGCTTCCGCGTCAACGCCTACTTCCAGCGCTCCGCGATCGGCGCGGCGTTCCGCACGATCCCGTTCGCGATCACGTCGATCGACTCGCTCGGCCTGCCGCAGACGATCCACGACTTCACGAAGAAGCCGCGCGGCTTCGTCATCGTCACCGGCCCGACGGGCTCGGGCAAGTCGACGACGCTCGCCTCGATGATCGACGCGATCAACGAGACGCGCGAGGAGCACATCATGACCGTGGAGGACCCGATCGAGTTCCTCCACCGCCACAAGAAGTGCGTCATCAACCAGCGCGAGATCGGCGCGGACGCGACCACGTTCGCGAACGCGCTCAAGGCCGCGCTGCGCCAGGACCCGGACATCATCCTGGTCGGCGAGATGCGCGACCTCGAGACGATGTCGACCGCGCTGACCGCGGCCGAGACCGGCCACCTCGTGTTCGCGACGCTGCACACGCAGTCGGCGCCCCAGACGGTCGACCGCATCATCGACGCCTTCCCCGCCCACCAGCAGTCACAGGTCCGGGTGCAGCTCGCCAGCGCGCTCCAGGGCGTCGTCACGCAGCAGCTGCTGCCGACGGCCGACGGCGCCGGCCGGGTGGTCGCCGCCGAGGTGCTCGTCCCGACCCCGGCCGTGCGCAACCTGATTCGCGAGGGCAAGACCTTCCAGATCCTGTCCTCGATGCAGACCGGCGGGTCCGTCGGGATGCAGACGATGGACGCCGCGCTGGTGCAGCTCGTGCGCGAGGGCAAGATCACGCGGGCGCTCGCGGAGCAGCGCTCGTCCTCGCCCGACGAGCTGCGACGCCTGCTCGGCGACAAGGCCGCGTAGGACCCGGGCTCGCGATGGCAACGTACGTCTTCAAGGCGATCGACGCGGCGGGCGGCAAGGCTCGCGGGCAGGTCGACGCCGAGTCCAAGGATGCGGTCACCGCGCAGCTGAAGTCGCGCGGGCTGATCCCGCTCGAGGTCGCCGAGAAGGGCGGCTCCAAGGAGATCAACCTCAGCTTCGGCACCGGCGTCAAGGCGGTCGACCTGACCGTCATGACCCGTCAGCTCTCGACCATGGTCTCCTCGGGGATGACCCTGCTGCGGTCGTTCTACGTGCTCGAGGCCCAGACGCAGTCCAAGGGGCTGCGCGACATCCTCACGAAGGTGCGCAAGGACGTCGAGGCGGGCGACCCGCTGTCGAAGTCGCTCGCGCGCCACCCCAAGGTCTTCAACCCGCTCTACACCGCGATGGTCGAGGCGGGGGAGACGGGCGGTGTGCTCGAGGAGGCGCTGGTCCGGATCGCCGACCAGCTCGAAGCCGACGCCTCGCTCAAGCGCCAGGTCAAGTCGGCGATGATGTACCCGACGATCATCATCTGCTTCGCGGGCCTCGTCGTCCTCGGCCTGGTCGCGTTCATCGTCCCGGTCTTCATCGCCACCTTCAAGCAGTTCGGCGGCGACCTGCCGGCGATCACGAAGCTCGTCGTCGCGGCCTCGCACTTCGTCACCCACCAGTGGTACCTGCTGATCGGCGGCACCGCCGGGATCTTCTTCGGCTTCCGCAAGTGGAAGAGCTCGAAGGTCGGCCGTCCGCAGTGGGACGCGTTCCGCCTGCGCATCCCGATGAAGATCGGCAGCGTCGTGCAGAAGGTGGCGCTCGCTCGTTGGTCGCGGACGCTCGCGGCTCTGATGTCCTCGGGCGTGCCCATCCTCGATGCGCTCGAGATCACCGGCAAGACGGCCGGCAACGCGGTCGTCGAGCGCGCGATGGCCTCGGTCATGGAGTCCGTGAAGGGCGGCGGCACGATCGCCGCGCCGCTGCGCGACGCGCCCGTCTTCCCCTCGATGGTCGCGCACATGATCGGCGTCGGCGAGGAGACCGGCGCGCTCGACACGATGCTCGCCAAGATCGCCGACTTCTACGAGGACGAGGTCGATGCGGCCGTCAAGGCACTGACGTCGATCCTCGAGCCGATCATGATCATCTTCGTCGGTGGCATCGTCGGCTTCATCGTGATCGCGATGTACATGCCGCTGTTCAAGGTCTACGACCAGATCAAGTAGCGGG
>DAIOGP010000234.1:0-2856 GCA_036745135.1 Solirubrobacteraceae bacterium | reverse complement strand
TGCACCAGGCGGTCGAGGCGAAGGAGGGCGTGCGCGTCCAGGAGGAGAACCAGACGCTCGCGACGATCACGCTGCAGAACTTCTTCCGCCTCTACGACAAGCTCGCCGGCATGACGGGCACCGCGCTGACCGAGGCGACCGAGTTCATGAAGATCTACAAGCTCCCGGTCGTCGAGGTCCCGACCAACCAGCCGATGGTCCGCGCGGACCGCAACGACCAGATCTACAAGACCAAGGACGGCAAGTGGCACGCGGTCCTGCGCGAGATCAAGGAGCGCCACGAGCGCGGGCAACCCGTGCTGGTCGGCACGATCTCCGTCGAGGTCTCCGAGCTGCTCGGCGGGCAGCTCGAGCGCGCGGGGATCGCGCACACGGTCCTCAACGCCAAGCCCGAGCACGCGGAGCGCGAGGGCGAGATCGTCGCCGAGGCCGGGCAGCTCGGCGCGGTCACGATCGCGACCAACATGGCGGGCCGCGGCGTCGACATCAAGCTGGGCGGCAACCCCGAGCACCTCACCCGGCTCGAGCTCGCGAAGCTCGGCCTCAGGCCCGGGGATCCCGACTACGACGAGCGCTTCGCCGACGTGCTGCCGAGCATCGAGGCGCACGTCGCCGAGCAGCGCGAGCTGGTGCTCGATGCCGGCGGCCTCTTCATCTGCGGCACCGAGCGTCACGAGGCGCGCCGCATCGACAACCAGCTCCGCGGCCGCGCCGGGCGCCAGGGCGATCCGGGCGAATCGCGCTTCTTCCTGTCCGCCGAGGACGACCTCGTGCGCCTGTTCGCGGGCGACCGGATCTACCGCATCCTCGACCGGCTCGGCCCGGTCAACGAGGCCGGGGAGGAGGAGCCGATCGAGGCGAAGCTGCTCTCGAGCCAGATCGAGAAGGCGCAGCGCAAGGTCGAGGAGCAGAACTTCCTGATCCGCAAGCGCGTCCTCGAGTACGACGACGTCATGAACGAGCAGCGCCGCGTGATCTACGAGTACCGCAACGAGGTGCTCGAGGGCCGCGACATGGGCGAGCCCGCGCGCGAGCGACTGGCCGACGTCGTCGAGCGCACGGTCGCCGAGTACACCCCCGGCGACTACGTCGAGGAGTGGGACCTCGAGGGTCTCTTCCACCAGATCGGGCACATCTGGCCCACGAGCGTCGAACTCGAGGACGTCCATCCCGACCAGCTCGACCGCGCCGAGCTCACGCGAGTCCTCACCGAGGACGCGGTGGCGCAGTACGACCACCGCGAGCAGGAGCTCGGCGAGGAGCTGATGCGCGCGCTCGAGCGCTACCTGCTGCTCGAGATCATCGACCAGCGCTGGCGCGAGCACCTCTACGACATGGACTACCTGCGCGAGGGCATCCACCTGCGCGGCTTCGCCCAGATCGATCCGCTCGTCGCCTACAAGAACGAGGGCTTCACGCTCTTCCAGGACCTGATCCACACGATCTGGTCCGACTTCACGCGGATGATCTTCAACGTCGAGGTCGAGATCGAGGGGGAGGAAGGCGCCGCGCCGCAGCAGTACGCGCCGACGCCGTCGAGCACGACGGCGCCCGGCCGGCTGACCTACACGGGCGGTGGCCCCGACCAGCCCAGCGCGCTCGCCGCCGCGGCCGCCGGGGCCGCGGGCGTCGACTACGCCTACACGGAGGACGGCGACGAGGTCGAGCTCATGCCCGTCGTCGAGCAGCGCCGGGTCGACGAGCACGAGCAGATCGGCCGCAACGACCCCTGCTGGTGCGGCTCGGGCAAGAAGTTCAAGAAGTGCCACGGCGCCTGAGCGCACGAGGCGCCAGGCGGCCGCAACTACAGTTGACAGCTGTCAACTGTCAACTGTCAACTCCCAACCCGCTTCCGCTAGCCTGGCTCCCGATGTCAACCGCCTCCACATCAGAGCCGACGCCGCAGCGCCTTGTGGCGATCCGCGACCAGCTGAAGCTGCTCGCGGACTATCTTTGACCCAGCTGCGCTGAGCGAGCGCGTGGCCGCGCTCGAGGCGCAGATGGGCGCGCCGGGGTTCTGGGACGATCAGGAGCAGGCGGCGAAGGTCAGCGCCGAGCACGCGCGCGCGACGCGCAAGCTCGAGACCTTCAGCGCGCTCCAGCGCGACGTCGATGACCTCGGCGGGATCGCCGAGCTGGCCGAGGAGGATCCGGAGCTCGCGAGCGAGTTCGACGAGCAGCTCGCCGCGACCGAGGTCAAGCTCGCCGCGCTCGAGGAGGAGCGGCTGTTCGCGGGGCGCTACGACGCCGGCGACGCGCTGGTGACGATCAACGCCGGCGCCGGCGGCACCGACGCCCAGGACTGGGCCGAGATGGTGCTGCGCATGGAGATGCGCTGGGCCGAGAAGCGCGGGTTCGCGGTCGAGCTGCTCGAGGCCTCCCCCGGGGAGGAGGCCGGCATCAAGTCCGCCACGTTCCGCGTCTCGGGCGAGAACGCCTATGGGCTCTACAGCGCCGAGAAGGGCGTGCACCGGCTGGTCAGGCTCTCGCCGTTCGACTCGGCCAACCGCCGCCAGACGAGCTTCGCGGGCGTCGAGGTCTCGCCCGTCGTCGAGGGCGCCGGCGAGGTCGAGATCGAGGAGGACGACCTGCAGATCGACACGTACCGCGCGAGCGGCGCCGGCGGCCAGCACGTGAACAAGACCGACTCCGCGGTGCGGATCACGCACCGCCCGAGCGGGATCGTCGTGCAATGCCAGAACGAGCGCTCGCAGACGTCCAACAAGGCCACCGCGATGGCCATGCTGCGCTCGCGGCTCGTGGAGCTCGAGGAGCGCAGGCGACGCGAGGAGATCGCGCGCGAGCGCGGCGAGGCGCAGGACGTCAACTTCGGCTCGCAGATCCGCTCCTACGTGC
>DAIOGP010000233.1:0-2916 GCA_036745135.1 Solirubrobacteraceae bacterium | reverse complement strand
CGAGCAGGCTGAGCTGGCAGCCGTCGCACGAGGCGAACTTCCACACGGCGAGCTTGGGCCTGCGGCGTGCCAACGCGCTCAGAGCTCCCGCACCCGCAGCCAGGGCTCGGCGCGCGCCCACGGGTAGACGGGTCCGTCGCGGCAGATCAGCGTCGGGCCGAGCTGGCAGTGGCCGCAGTGGCCGATGCCGCAGTGCATCGAGCGCTCGAGCGAGACGTGCACGCGCGCCGCCGGCACGCCGCGCTCGAGCAGCGCGCGCGCTACGTAGCGCATCATGATCTCCGGCCCGCAGGTGAGCGCGACGGCGCTCGCGGGGTCGAAGTCGGCGCCCGGCACGAGCTTCGTCACGACGCCCACGCGGCCGCTCCAGCCGGGCTCGGCCGCGTCCACGATGACGCCGACGTCGACGCCGCGCCGGCGCCAGCGCTCGACCTCCTTGGGGTACAGGAGCAGGTCCGGCGAGCGACCGCCGACGAGCACCGCGACGCGCCCGTAGCGCCCGCGGTTCGCGAGCACGTGGTAGATCGCCGGGCGCAGCGGCGCGAGGCCGATCCCGCCGGCGACGATGACGACGTCGGCGCCCTGCGCGGCCTCGACGGGCCAACCCGCGCCGTAGGGACCGCGCACGCCGACGAGGCCGCCCGGCCGCGTGGCGCAAAGCGCCCGCGTCGTCGCGCCCACGACGCGGATCGTCTGCACGAGCGGGCCCGGCCGGGTCGGGTCGCCCGAGATCGAGATCGCCGACTCCCCGGCGCCGAACGACGACAGCATCATGAACTGGCCGGGCCGGAAGGCCGGCGGCCGCGCGCCGTCGGCGGCGGGCTCGAGCGCGAGCGTCCAGGTGTCCGCCGTCTCGCGCCGGCGGCGGAGCACGCGGTAGAGCTCGGGCAGCATCGGGTCGCCGCCCTGCGCCCGCGCCGCCGGGGCCGCCGGCGGCTCAGGCAGGCGTGCGCGAGCCATAGAGGTCGAGGAGGCGGATTCGCGTGGACTGCAGCCGCTCGACCATCTGGGCGGCGAAGGTCCGCATCAGCGCGTAGCCGAGCTCGTGGTCGGCATCGCACTTGCCGCGCAGGCAGGCGCCGTCGAACGCGAGCAGGCGCGTCGACTCGGTCGCGCGCGCGTCGAAGTGCCAGCGGTAGGGCTCGAACAGCCACGACCAGCCGACGAGCTCGCCGTCGTGGAGCGTCTCGATCACGATCGGCGAACCGTGCGGGGTGTGCACCTCGAGCGAGACGGTCCCGTGGCGGATGACGTAGAACGAGTCGGCCTGCTCGTCCTCGCGGAACAGGTACTCGCCCGCCGCGAAGCCCGCGGTCGTCCCGCAGCCGGAGATCGTCTCCAGGTGCGGCCGGCCCAGGCGGTCGAGGCCCGGGACCCGGGCCAGCTCGTCGGCGATCGTGCGGACCGTCATGCCCCCGCCTCCCGCGCCACGCGCGCGCCGTCGGTCGCGCGGATCGCGGCCGCCTCCTCGGTGATGTCGATGGCGACCGGGCACCACGTGATGCAGCGGCCGCAGCCGACGCAGCCGGAGCTGCCGAACTGGTCGAACCAGGTCGAGAGCTTGTGCGTCATCCACTGGCGGTAGCGCGACCGCGTCGAGCGACGCACGCTGCCGCCGTAGACGTAGGAGTGCTCGAGCGTGAAGCACGAGGTCCACACCTGCTCGCGCTCGGCCTCCGTGCCCGCGACGTCGGTGACGTCCTCGACGGAGGTGCAGAAGCACGTCGGGCAGACCATCGTGCAGTTGCCGCACGAGAGGCAGCGCTCGGCGACCTCGTCCCAGCGGGGATGCTCGAGGTTGCGCTGCAGCAGCTCGCGGATGTCGTGCGTGTCGAGCGTGCGGCCCTGCTGCTCGGCCGCGCGCCGGGGCGCGGCGCCGGCCGCCTCGCGCTCCTGCGCGCTCGCGGCGCGCGTGGGGAGCTCCGCCAGCACCTCGGCCCCGGCCGCGGTCCCGGCGTCGAGCACGAACACGTGCTGCCCGTCGCCGACCAGCTCGGTCATCACGAGGTCATGGCCCGCGCGCACTTCCGGCCCGGTGCCCATCGACGCGCAGAAGCACGTGCCGCCCGCCTGGCCGCACTGCACGGCGACGATGAAGACGCCGTCGCGCCGGGCGGCGTCGCGCCCGTCCGGGTGCGCGCCGCGCAGCAGCACCGTGTCGAGCACGCCCATCGCCGCGAGGTCGCACGCGCGCACGCCGACGAAGGCGTAGCGCGGCGGCGCCTCGACCGCCGTCTCCACGACGATTGCGCCGTCGCCGGGCGCGCGTTGCTCCTGGTAGAGCGCCACGCGCGGCGGGAGCTGGAAGCGCTTGAGCGACTGCGGCCCGACGGCGTAGCCGAAGCACGCCTCGTCCGCGCGCCGCGCGAGCCGGTACGTGCCGCCGTCCTGCTCGTCGGTCCAGCCGATCGGCAGCTCGGCGCTCGAGTGGAGCTCGTCGTAGAGGATCGCGCCGCCCTGGACGGTCGGGCCCACGACGGTGTGCCCGCGCGCGGCGAGCGCGGTGAACAGGAGGTCGAGCGAGTCGCGATCGAGCGTCTGCAATGAAGGCGGGAAGGACGAGGCCGGACGGCGGTGTCGCCGACGATCGTGCCATCCGGCCCGCACGCGGGCGTCGGTAGTTCCTACGATCGCGCCGCGATGCTGTCACTCCGGCGCTCGCCGGCGCTCGCGACCCGCGGATGCGGCCCGGACGAGCGGAACGGCGGCTCGCGCGCGAGCGCGAACGGCCGGCCGGCGGGGCTGAGCCGTCGCCGTTCGGGCGACCACTCAGCCCCGCCGGGGCGCTGCGGGGGCGCTAGAAGCGCCGGCCGAGGCCGTAGCCGCCGCTGGGCACGCCGGCGAGCAGCACGAGGACCGCCGCGATGATCGCGACGATCGAGGGAAGGCCGACGGCGACGGCCACCGCGTAGACGA
>DAIOGP010000232.1:1549-2924 GCA_036745135.1 Solirubrobacteraceae bacterium | reverse complement strand
GTCCCGCGACCCGCGCGTGCTCTGTCACACGCCGTCCCGCGACCCGCGCGTGCTCCGTCGCCCGCTGTCCGCGACCCGCGCGCGCTCCGTCGCCCGCCGTCCCCCACGACCCGCGTGGCCCGGCCGTCCGCCCGATCGCGGGCGGACCGGGCTAGAAGCCCGGCTCGTCCAGCGCGGGGAAGGGCGGTGCGTCCGGCTGGGGCATCGTCAGCGGCGCGTGCGCGTGAGCCAGCTCGACGCGGTCGCGGCCGGCGGCCTTGGCCGCGTAGAGCGCACGGTCGGCCATGCGCACGAGCGTCTCGGCGTCGCCGGCGTCTTGCGGCATGACGGCGACGCCCAGGCTGGCCGTAATGGGCCGCTCGACCAGCGGCACGGCGATGCGCGCGATCGCGGCCCGCACGCTCTCGGCGACCTTCAGCGCGCCGTCGCGGTCGGTGGCCGGCAGCAGCATGAGGAACTCCTCCCCGCCGGAGCGCCCGACGAAGTCGCTCGTGCGCACCGTGTTGGCGAGCACGTCGCCGACCACCGCGAGGACCTCGTCGCCCTTGCCGTGGCCGTAGGTGTCGTTGACGAGCTTGAAGTGATCGAGGTCGAGCAGCACGGCGGCGACCGGCGTCATCGTCCGGCCGGCCTGCGCGATCATGCGCCGCAGCGTGTCCTGCACCGCGCGGGCGTTCGGCAGCCCGGTCAGCGCGTCCGTCGCTGCGCGCAGCTCCGCGATCGCGAGGTTGCGCAGGTTGGCGAGCACCGGGGCGGCCTGGGTGACGGACTCGCGCACGCGCCGCTCGGCGGTCCCGTCGAGGCCGGCGTCGTGCTCCACGAGCACCGAGCCGATCACCTCGCCACCGACGAGCAGCGGCTGGCAGGTCGTCGAGCGATCCTCGGCGCCGCACAGCGCGCAGGCGAGCAGCGGCTCGTCGCCGGGCTGGCGGTCGTAGTTGCGTCCGAGGCGGATCGCCATGCACGAGCGGGGCTCGGCACCGCTCAAGCGCTCCATGAGCCCTGAGGCGTCGTCCGGCAGCGTCGTCGTCGCGTCGAGGCGGTTCGCGCTGTTGTTGCGGTTGAGCACGATCACGCGGCTGCCGTCGACCGAGCGCTCGATGTGGCGCTGCAGCAGCTCGTGGGCCTCCTGCTCGCTCTGGGTGACCTGCATCGTCTCGGCGAAGTCGGTCTGCTGGTCCTGGAAGGCCTGGCGCTCCAAGCGGTGGCTCACCTCGCGGCGGATCGCGCGGACGACGAGCACGTAGGCCAGCGCGGCGAAGACGGCGACGAGCACGAGCACGAGCGCCGCGGAGACGATCGCCGCGCGCTGCTCGGCGCGCTGGCGCTGCTGGTTGATGATCTGCTGGAAGACCGTGTGCCCGCTGCGGATCGC
>DAIOGP010000232.1:0-1449 GCA_036745135.1 Solirubrobacteraceae bacterium | reverse complement strand
GCATCGGCCTCGTCGAGGATCGCGACGAGCATCCGGTCGGACGCGCGGCTCGCCTGCAGCCCGGTCGCGCCGGCGTGTCGCTGCATCCCGGAGGCGACCCACACGGCGGCCGTGATGGCGCACGCCGCGACCAGGAGGAGCAGTCGGGCGCGCTTGTAGATCGGGTCGCTGATCAAGGGTGGCCGATTCGGGAGTGGCCGATTCGAGCGATCATCGGCCGTTGCACCACTTCGCTGTAGCCGGAGGCCCGCGCTCTAGACTCGATGGCATGAGCCGCGAGCGCCTCGAGCAGCATCTCCGCCACCCGCTGGGCCGCGGGGTCGTCCCCACCGGCGCCGCCACGGCGTCCGCCGGCGGCGCTCCGTGCGGCGACGTCGTGCGCCTCGCGGTGCTCGTCGAGGCGGGCACCGTCACCGACGCCGGGTTCGACGCCGCGGGCTGCGGCGCGACGCTCGCGGCCGGCAGCGCCGCCGTGGCGCTCGCGCGCGGGCGGGCGGTGCTCGACGTCGCGCGCGTGGGCGTCGACGCGCTCGCCGCCGAGCTCGGGGGGCTCAGCGTCGGCAAGCGCCACGCGGCGGAGCTGGCGGCGGACGCGCTGCACCGCGCGCTCGGCGCCGCCGTCGCGGCGGACGGCGCCTGCGATCCCGAGCCCGGCCGCACGCTCGTGGCCATGAGCGGCGGCGTCGACAGCGCCGTGGCCGCGCTGCTCGTGGCGCGCGCGGGTCGCGAACCGGTCGGCGTGACGGTCGAGCTGTGGGCCGATCCCGCGGGGGACGGCACCCGCAGCTGCTGCTCGGCCGACGCCGTGCGCGCCGCGCGCGCGCTCGCGCACCGCATGGGGATGGCGCACCTGACCCTGGACCTGCGCGACGCGTTTCGCGCCGGTGTCGTCGACCCCTACGTCGCGGACCATCGCGACGGCCTGACGCCGAACCCGTGCGTGCGCTGCAACGGCGCCGTGCGCCTCGACGGCATGCTCGCGCTCGCCGACCGCATCGGCGCCGCCGAGCTCGCGACCGGCCACTACGCCCGGGTGCTCGACGACGGCGAAGGACCGCTCCTGCGCGCGGCGCTCGACGCGCGCAAGGACCAGGCCTACATGCTCGCCGCGCTCGCGCCGGCCTCGCTCGCGCGCCTGCGCTTCCCGCTCGGAGAGCTCACGAAGCCCGCGGTGCGCGCGCTGGCGGCCGCGGCGTCGCTCCCGGTCGCCGCGCAGCCGGACTCCCAGGACCTCTGCTTCCTCGCGGGCACCGATCGGGCCGCGTTCCTGGCGCGCCACGGCGGCGTCGGCGGTGAGTCGGGCGAGATCATCGACGCGGCCGGGCGGCGGCTGGGACGCCACGACGGCCACCACGGCTTCACGGTCGGCCAGCGACGCGGGATCGGCGTTGCCGCGCCCGAGCCGCTGTACGTGCTCGGCACGGACGCCCGCGCCAACCGCGTCGTCGT
>DAIOGP010000231.1:0-2928 GCA_036745135.1 Solirubrobacteraceae bacterium | reverse complement strand
CCGACCGCGCCGGAACGACCGAGGGCGCCCGCTGGGCGCCCTCGGCGACTGCTGAGCTGCTGTGCGCGCTAGGCCGGTACGGAGGCCGACGGCGACGGCGCGGCCGCGGGTGCGGGCGTCGTCGTCGTGGTGCTCGAGTACTCGAACTCCTCCTCCTTGCCGAACAGGGCGTCGAGCGCCTTGTTACGGATGTCCTCGCTGAGCGCGAGCGCGAGGCCCGCGCCGACGATGGCGACGAAGAGCGCCTTGCCCAAGCCGCCGCGGCGCTTGCGCCGCTGCTTCTTGGGGGCCTCCTGGATCGCTGCGCTCGCGTCCTTGAGCGAGGCCGCCGCCTTGCGGAGGTGCTGCTGGAGCTTCTTGTCGTCGAGCAGCGCCTTCGCGGGGCCCTTGCCGTTCGACATGCGCCCGTACGCGCCGCGCGCCGAGTCGACCGCGGTGCGCACGTTCGCGCGCAGTTCGGCGTCCTCGAGGATGCGCTGGATGTATGGGTTACTGCGGGCCGCCCGGGCAGCCTGCCCGGCCTTGGCCGCTCGATCACGTGCTGCCATGGGACTCCCTCGATCAGCTTGCAGGTGCCAAGCGGAGCTTACCCGCCCGGAGCGCCTTCGATGCGTCAGAGTCAGCCGGCGCGGGCGGCCCGCCGCTGCGAGCTCGGCGCCGTCCGACGCCGCGCGCGGGCGCCGGCGAGCGCGTCGCCCGGATCGAGCGCGAGCTTCAGGAGGTCGCGGACCTCGCTCACGAAGTGGAAGTCGAGGTCCTGGCGCAGGTGCTCGGGGATCTCGTCGACGTCCTGCTCGTTGAGCGCGGGCGCGATCACGGTCCGGATGCCGTTGCGCTGCGCGGCGAGCGCCTTCTCCTTGAGGCCGCCGATCGGCAGCACCTGGCCCGTGAGCGTCACCTCGCCCGTCATGGCGACGTCGTCGCGCACGGTGCGCCCGGTGATCAGCGAGGTCAGCGCCGTCGTCATCGTGACCCCGGCGCTCGGCCCGTCCTTCGGGATCGCCCCGGCCGGCACGTGGATGTGGAGGTCGTGCGTGGCGAACCAGTCCTCGGCGAGCTCGGGCGCGAGCTCGGGCATGTGCCCGCGCACGTAGGAGAGCGCCGCCTGGGCGGACTCGCGCATCACGTCGCCGAGCTGGCCGGTGATCGTGAGCTTGCCCGAGCCGGGCATCGCCGTCGCCTCGATGAACAGCACGTCGCCGCCGGCGGGCGTCCACGCGAGCCCCGTCGCCACGCCCGGCTGCGCGGTGCGGCGCTGCGTCTCGGAGTAGTAGCGGCGCTTGCCCAGCAGCTCGCGCGCCTTGCGCTCGCTGATCGTCGCGCGGCGCTTGAGCTTGCCCTCGGCGGCGAGCCGCGCCACCTTGCGGCAGACCGTGCCGATCTCGCGCTCGAGGTTGCGCACGCCGGCCTCGCGCGTGTAGTCGGCGATGATCGCGCGCAGCGCCGGGTCGCCGAACTCGATCCGCGACGGGGTCAGGCCGTTGCGCTCGATCTGGCGCGGCACGAGGTAGCGCTTGGCGATCTCGAGCTTCTCCTCCTCGGTGTAGCCGGCGAGCTGGATCACCTCCATGCGATCGCGCAGCGGCCCCGGGACCGTGTCGAGGCTGTTCGCGGTCGCGATGAACATGACGTGCGAGAGGTCGAAGGGCACGTCGAGGTAGTGGTCGCGGAAGGTCGCGTTCTGCTCCGGGTCGAGCACCTCGAGCATCGCGCTGGCGGGGTCGCCGCGCCAGTCGGCGCCCATCTTGTCGATCTCGTCGATCATGAACAGCGGGTTGTTGGAGCCGGCGTCGCGCAGCGCGCGCACGATCGTCCCGGGCAGCGCCCCGATGTAGGTGCGGCGATGACCGCGGATCTCGGCCTCGTCGCGGACGCCGCCGACGCTGATGCGCTCGAAGTTGCGGCCGAGCGCGCGCGAGATCGAGCGCCCGAGCGAGGTCTTGCCGACGCCGGGCGGCCCGGCGAAGCACAGGATCGAGCCGCGCGCGTCGGGCTTCAGCTTGCGCACGGCGAGGAACTCGAGGATCCGGTCCTTGACCGGCTCGAGGCCGTGGTGATCCTCGTCGAGGACCTTGCGCGCGTGCGCGAGGTCGAGGTTGTCCTCGGTCGCCGTGTCCCAGGGCAGCGACGCCATCCACTCGAGCCACGAGCGGATCACGCCGTGCTCGGCCGCCTGCGGCGGCAGCTTCTCGAGCCGCCCGAGCTCGCGGTCGACCTGCTTGCGGATCTCCGCCGGGAACGCGATCGCGTCGAGCTGCTCGCGCAGCTCGTTCGCCTCCGCCGCGGCCTCGTCGACCTCCCCGAGCTCCTCCTGGATCGCCTTGAGCTGCTGGCGCAGCACGTACTCGCGCTGCGTCTTGTCCATCTCGGACTGGACCTGGGACTGGATCTTGGTCCCGAGCCGGATCAGCTCGAGCTCGCGCGCGAGGATCTCGGACAGGCGCCGCAGGCGCTTGGCGACGTCGAGCTCCTCGAGCAGCTCCTGCTTCTCCTCGGTCTTGATCCGCAGCGCGCCGGCGATCAGGTGGCTCAGCGCGCTCGGGTCCTCGATGTTCGTGACCGCGAGCTGGAGCTCCTCGGGGAGGTAGGGGACGTCCTCGATGATGTCGGAGAAGGTCTGCTGCACGTTGCGGCCGAGCGCCGTGAGCTCGGGCGACTCGCGCACGACGTCCGGCGTCTCGGTGATGCGCGCCACCAGGTAGGGCTGCTCGGCGACGTAGTCCTCGAGCCGCACCCGCTGGGCGGCCTGGACGAGGATCCGCAGCGAGCCGTCGGGGACCTTCAGCATGCGCGCGACGACGCCGACCACGCCGACGTCGTAGAGGTCGTCGGGACCGGGGGTGTCGAGCTCCGGGTTGCGGCTGGCGACCATCACGAGCATCCGGTTGCCGCTGAGGACGTCGTTGAGCAGCCGCACGCTGCGCTCCT
>DAIOGP010000230.1:1303-2931 GCA_036745135.1 Solirubrobacteraceae bacterium | reverse complement strand
GATCGCCTCGAGGAACGGCAGCGACTCGATGTCGCCGACCGTGCCGCCGATCTCGGTGATCACGACGTCCACGTCCTGGCTCTCGGCGACGAGCTTGATGCGGTGCTTGATCTCGTCCGTGATGTGCGGGATCACCTGGACGGTGCCGCCGTGGTAGTCGCCCCGGCGCTCGCGGCGGATGACGCTGTTGTAGACGGCGCCGGCGGTGACGCTCGAGCCGCGCGAAGTGTTGGCGTCGGTGAAGCGCTCGTAGTGGCCGAGGTCGAGGTCGGTCTCGCCGCCGTCCTCGGTCACGAACACCTCGCCGTGCTGGAACGGCGACATCGTGCCGGGGTCGACGTTGATGTACGGGTCGAACTTCTGCAGCTGGACCTTGAGGCCCCGCGCGACGAGCAGGCGACCGATCGACGCGGCGGCGATGCCCTTCCCCAGCGAGGAGACGACGCCGCCGGTGATGAAGATGAAGCGCGTCTTGCGAGGGGCGTCAGGCATGCGTTGGTCTCCCGAGTGAGTCTAGTTGACGAAGCAGCGGCGTCCGCTCGATCAGCGTCGAGAGCGAGCGGAACTCCGCGTAGAGCGTGATCACGACCAGCGCGGCCAGCGCGATCGCCAGTCCGACGGTCGACAGGGCCAGCACGAGCATCCAGCCGGCGAGCCCGCCGGCCAGGTTGGCGCCCGTGTCGCCGAGCATCGCTCGCTCGCGCAGGTCGTGGCCACCGAGCACGAGCAGCGGCGCCGCGAACACGCCGACCGCCGCGGCCGGCCGCCAGTCCCACGCGCCGAGCGCGACCGCGGCCGTGAGCGCGACGAGCGCCTTGGCCACGCGCCCCGGTCGCAGGTCGAGCAGGTTGAAGAGGTTCGTCGCGAGCACGAGCACTGCCACGGACAGCGCGTAGCGCGCGTCGCCGTCGCCGCGGCCGGCGAGCGCGTAGAGAGCTAGCCCGAGCGCGCCGACGGCCTTCAGCGCCCCAGTCGAGAAGCCGCCGCCCAGGACCGCGGCGCCGTGGCCGCGCCAGCCGCGCGGCTCGCCGCCGAGGAGGTCGTCGACGAGGCCGAGGAACGCGACCCCGAGCGCGTAGACCGCGACGGCCGCGGCCTCCGGGCGGAACACGTCGAGGCCCGCCAGCTCGGCGAGCGGCGCGAGCGCCACGAGCGCCACGAGCGCGCCGGCCACCACCGGCACGCCAGCCGGGAACGGCAGCTCCACGCCGCGGTAGTTGGGGCGCGTGTGCCCGCCGGCCGCGAACGCCCGCAGCGCCGACGGCGCGAGCGCGAGCGTGACGGCGAGGGCGACGAGCGACGGGAGGGCCTGCACCGGCGCAAGGTACCCGCGTGCGCGGACGGCGAGCCGTGGCGCCACGCCGGCGTGGCGCGTCCGCGGAGCGTCAGCGCGCGAGCGCGTTGCCGACGGGCGGCAGCAGGCCGTCGGCGCCCGCGGAGACGCCGTAGGCGCCCCGGTCGCCGCCGGCCAGCAGCAGGACGAGCGCCGCCTGGCCGGGGCTCTGATCGAGGTTGTCGACGCTGGCGAGCCCGCGGTCGCGGAACCACGGGATCTGCGAGGGGCTCGCGGCGAGCGTCTGCGCGCCGACGACCGCGGTGCCGTACCGCGTCAGCCCGTCGACGAGCCC
>DAIOGP010000230.1:0-1203 GCA_036745135.1 Solirubrobacteraceae bacterium | reverse complement strand
AGCGGCTCGCGCACGACGCTGACCGAGACGAGCTTCCCGCCGGAGGTGCGCAGCGCCGACTGCACGAGCTTCTGCGTGCGCTCGGTGAGCGAGCCGAGGGCGATGATGCCGATGCGGCGGTTCTCGAGCCGCCCGCCGACCGCGAACGGGTAGATCTCCTCGGCGTAGCGGTCGCGGTCGGCGAGCTCGTCGCGCAGGCTGCTGCTCTGGGCCCGCGCAGCTCGGAGGTCGGACTTGAGCGAGTCGCGCAGCTTCTTCTCCCCGCTCGAGACGAGGCCCGCGTCGCCGATCGCGACCCCGAGCAGCAGCCCGACCGCGAGCGCGAGGAAGACAGCGACGAGCGTCAGCGCGTGGTAGCGGAAGTCGAACACCGCAGCTCAGCTTCCGAGGCCCAGCAGGAGGCGCAGCTTGAGCCACAGGAGATCGGCGACGTCGTGCAGCCCGGGCGTCGCCATCACCACGATCACGAGGGTCACGATCCCGGCGGCGAGCAGCGCGAGCAGCGGGACGCGCCCCGGCCGGGGCTGGTAGAGCCGGCTCACGCCCTTCGCGTCGACGAGGATCTCGCCGATCCGCAGACGCGTGAGGAACGTCGAGGCCATGCCCGCCCGGTTCTTGTCGAGGAACTCGACGAGGTTGAAGTGCGAGCCGACCGACACGATCAGCGCGGCGCCCCGCTCCGCCGCGATCAGCATCGCGACGTCCTGGCTGGTCGCCGGCGCCGGCACGACCTTGAACGGGAGCCCGAGCCGCTCGAGCAGCTCACGTCCGGGCGCGCGGCCGTCGGGATAGGCGTGCACCACCAGCTCGGCGCCGCAGCTCAGCGCCGCCTCGCTGGCCGAGTCCATGTCGCCGACGATCATGTCGGGCACGAAGCCCTCGGCGAGCAGCGCGTCCGCGCCGCCGTCGACGGCGACGAGCGCCGGCCGCGTGTCGCGGATGTAGGGCCGCAGCGCCCGCAGGTCGCGCTTGTGGTCGACGCCGCGGACGACGACCAGCGCGGGGCGATCGCGGAACCTGGTCTGGAAGGCCGGGAGCTCGAGCCGCTCGGTGAGCAGCGCCCGCTCGGCGCGCATGTGCTCCACGGTGTTCGTCGCGAAGCGCTCGAGCGCCTCGCCGATCGCCTCGCGGCGGCGCTCGGTCGCCGCCGCGACCTCGGTCGGATCCAGCGCGGTGCCCCGCGCGAGCAGCTCGCCGCGGCGC
>DAIOGP010000229.1:0-2934 GCA_036745135.1 Solirubrobacteraceae bacterium | reverse complement strand
CGTCTGCGCACCCTCGGGGTCGTCGGCGACGGCCTCGACGGCCGGCCCCGCGAGCACGAGGTGCGTGTTCGGCCGTGCCGCGAGGTGGCGGACGAAGCCATCCATGACGCCGATCGGGTCCTTGAGCCTGTCCCAGCGCGAGACCTGAGCGACGATCTGCGCGTCGTACGGCAGCGGCGCGCTCTCGATCATCTCCGCTTGGCGGTCCACGCGGCCCGGCGTGCCGTCGGTGCGCGTGTAGCTGGCAGGCAGTTCCGGGCTGCTGTCGGAGATTCGGGCGGCGTGCAGGATCGCGCGCACCTGCATCTCGTCGAGGGCCTGGTTCTTGGGCGAGAGCGCGTCGATCGACGGGGGAATGACCCACACGTTGTCGTCGTCGAGCCCCTCCCACGCGAACGCCTTGCGCGAGAAGACGAACGCGTCGGCCTGCTCGACGTAGGGGAGCAGGAAGCTCCAGGCGTCGCGGGCGAGCTGGTTCGGGATGTCGAGCCCGATGTGCGCGCGCCAGACGACCTTCGCGCCGGTGGCCTTGGCGACTGGTATCAGCCCCGCGGTCTGGGGATCGTGCAGCAGGACGAGGTCCTGCGGGCGCACGAGCGCCGCCAACTCGCGCCCATTGGTCGCGAGCGTCGCCTCGTACGACGCCCGCTCCTCGGGCCCGAGCGGCCCGCCGTCGCCCGACTCGCCGTGAAGGTTGTTGTGGATCCGCTTCGTGACGCGGAAGAAGTCTTCGTCGCCCGCGATCACGAGCCAGCGCGCGTCGATCTGCGCGCCGCGGGCGTAGGCCAGCAGCGACTTCAGCATCTCGGCGACGCCGCCGCCGGTCGCCGTCGAGTTGACGCTCCAGATCACGCGGCCGCCGAGGAACTCCTCGGCGCGCTTGATCAGCAGCTCGAGCCAGCGGTACTGCTCCTCGTCGAGCACGTCGAGGAAGCGCTCGGGCGGGAGTGTGGCGATCGAGACGTGGGTCAGCGCAGGCATCGCGCACGCAGGGTAGCCCGGCGGCAGGGCGGAGCGCAACGCGCCTGCCTGACGCCGGGGCGGCGCGGGGCGTCAGCCGACCGGCTCCGCGGTTGCTACGAGCGGGCGGCCCGTGTGCGCTCGACGGCGGCGCGCGCCTCCGCCTCGTAGGGGTTGCGCGCGTAGCCGACGCGCAGGTACGAGAGCGGCATCGCGAGCGGGCGGTGCTGGAGCTGCCACACGTGGCAGAGCTCGTGGCAGACGAGGTCGTCGTCGGCGTCGCTCGCCGGGAGGCTGCGCAGCAGGATCGCGCCCCAGGTCGCGTAGCCGTCGAAGCGCCGGAACCACGGCAGCCGGAAGAGCCACGGCGCCACGACGACGCGCACGCGGGCGGTACGCACCGGGCGCGGGTAGAAGTCGAGCGCGTCGAGTCGCGCCTGCGCGCGGGCGAGCGTCGCTGCGTGGGCGCGCACGGACCCTCAGCCGAGCGGGTTGAGCAGCATCACGACCTGCGCGTTCGCCGTCTGCACGAGGCGCATGCCGAAGATGTTCGACTTCGTGAGCCGGTTGATCTGCGTGGCGACGTCGACGGGGATCGTGTCCGGCTGCAGGACCGTCGCGGGGAGCGTCGCGGCCAGCGGGCGGCGCAGCTCGCTCGCGACGTCCTTGCGCTCGAACAGGAGCCCGCGGTCCGCGGTGCGCTTGCCCTTGCTCGGGGGCAACGCGACGACCACCGCGCCGACGCCGTCGACGTAGTGGAAGGTGTAGAGCGCCAGCTCGAGGGCCTCGCGGCTGAGGACCAGCCCGCGCGCGACCGAGCGCTTGCCCGGCAGCGTGCAGTCGGGCCCGTCGCCGCAGAGCGTGAACAGCACAGCGTCGCCGCGCACGACCGACAGGCCGCCCGTCTTGGTTCCGCGCGCGAGCGTGATCGGGAGGTCGCTGGGGCCGATGAGCGGCTCGGCCTTGACCGTCACGAGCGGCTTCTTCGGCGTGGCGCGGTAGGTCGGCGCGACGCGGTTGGCGATCTCCTGCAGGGCGCTGGTGCCGGTGCCGGCGGGCCGCCATGCCGACCAGCTCGCGCGCGACGCGCTCGCCGTCGCGTCCTTGTCCCGGGTGGCCACCACGAGCGCCTCGCCGCCGACGGCGGCGACCAGAACGCCCGCGAGCGCGAGCAGCGCGAGCGTGAACCGGCGGCGGTGCGGCGTGCCGGCCGGCGGACGCGGGTCGTTCAGAGCTTCGGCCATACGGCGTCGTCCAGGAAGTCGATCTCCGGCTTCTCGAGGCCCACGGAATCGAGCAGCTCGACGACCTCGTCGCCGTGCAGCTCCTTGCGCTCGACCAGCGTGTCGGCGATCCGCGCGACCTTCTCCTTGTTGTGGGCGATGAAGTTGTGCGCGATGACGTAGGCCTGGCCGAGGATCTGCGCCGCGGCGGTGCGCTTCCAGGGATCCGAGAGCGACGAGCCGATCATGCTCGACGAGGCGCCGCCGGCGGACGCGCGGTTCATGATCTGCACGCCGACCTGCTCGAAGCGGCGCATGACGCGCTCGCGCTCGGCGTCCTCGTCCTCGCGGCGCACGAACCGACCCTCGAGGTCGACGCGCTCGGGCCCCATGCCCCACGCGCCGACCATCAGCGCCGCGCCGGCGGTGACCATGTAGACGTCGCCGCCGACGCCGGCCGAGGTGTCGTCGTAGAAGACGCGCTCGGCGGCCATCGCGCCGAGGCCCCAGATCAGGTCAGCTGCCTCCTCGCGCCGCCACGACGTGAAGCGCTCGTCCTTCTCGCGCGCCTGGTGGTGGCCGAGCGAGGCGCCGCGCTTCTTGATCGACAGGCGCGTCGACTCGACGCCGTCCATGTACACGTGGCTCGCGGCCGCGTGGCCGGCCTCGTGGATCGCGACGGCGCGCGTCTCCTCCGGCACGTACTCGATCCCCTGCGCCGTGCCGCTCTCGACCGTCGTCATCGCCTCGA
>DAIOGP010000228.1:0-2948 GCA_036745135.1 Solirubrobacteraceae bacterium | reverse complement strand
ACGACGAGGTCTGGTCCTGGACCTACGCCGCCTCGCAGAAGGTCAAGAACATGGAACGCGACCCGCGCGTCACGGTCCAGGTCGAGACCGGCGAGCAGTACCACGAGCTGCGTGGCGTGATGATCAAGGCGCGCGTCGAGATCGTGCGCGACCTCGACGCAGTGAGCGCGCTCGGCGCCGAGATCTTCACGCGCTACTCCGGCGGGGAGGCGGCAGTCGGCCCAGAGTTCCTCGACGTCGTGCGCAAGCAGGCGGCAAAGCGTGTCGGCCTGCACTTCGTCCCGCAGTCGGTGGCGACGTGGGACCACCGCAAGCTGGCTGGGGTGTACTAGGCGCGGACCGGGCCGCCCCTCCCTGGGCGGCCCGGGTCGCTGCCTCGACCGGCCGCGCTCAGCGCGCGGCGAGCCCGACCGTTCCGGCCGGCAGGCCACCGGCGCCCGGCTGGGCGACGAGGCTGCCGTCGGCCTGCACGCGGAACGAGCTCAGCCCGTGGGCGGCGCCGTCGAGCGTGTACAGGTCGTGGCTGTCGCGGCTGAGGGCCATGTCGATCGGCCCGCCGCCGGTCACACCGGTGATCCCGCCAGGCGTCAGCAGCGCGAGGCTGCCGTCACGGGCGATCGAGTAGCCCGAGACCGACGCGCTGCCGGTGTTCGTGACGTAGGCGTAGCGGCCGTTGCGCGTCGTGACCACCCAGCACGCCGCGGTCTGGTGGGTGGCCGCCGAGCCTGTGATGAGGCTCAGCACGCCGCTGCGGCCCCAGAGGTCGTAGGACGAGAGCGCGCTCGCGCCAGGCGCTCCGCCGAACGCCTCCGAGACGAGCAGCCGACCGCGCTTGTCGAACGCGAAGCCGAATGGAGTGGCTCCGGCCGACGCCTGCGGATTCGGTCCGCTCGCGCGGCCATGCCGGTCGACGGTGTACGTGTCGATCACGTTCGTGGCGCGCTCGGTCACGACGAGCACTCGGCCGCTCGGGTCGAAGGAGACCTGCGCCGGGGCCGTGCCGCCCGCCGCGCTCAGCGGCCGGGTCGATCCGGGGATCGGCTCGAGGCCGTCCTCGCGGTCGAACGTGAAGCCGGTGATGTTCCCGGCGCCGCCGGTGTTGAGCACGTAGACGATTCGGCCGGAGACCGTGACGCTCGTGGGCGTCGCGCCGCCGGAGGGCACCGTCCCGATCAGCTCGAGCGCGTCGCCGCGCGCGGCGAACGCCGAGACCTGGTTGCTGCCGGCGTTGACGACGAACAGGAAGCGCCCGTTGTCGCTCAGCACCACCGAGCCCTGCGAGCCGAGCCCGCCGCCGGTGCCCGTGCCGCCGGTCGGGAACGACCCGGCGGGATCGAGCGAACCGCCGGCGCCGCCGGTGAAGACCTGCACCGCATTGCCGCCCGGTGAGTTGGTCGAGGTGTAGACGACGTCCTGCTTGGCCGCGAGCGCGGCGCCTGGGAGCGCCACGAGTGCCGCGACTGCGCACGCGAGCGCGAGCAGCGTCGCGCGCAGGTGCTTGTTCGCCCGTTCGGGCATGGAGAACCTCCGATGGGTTGGGTTCGGACCGCCGTCCGCGATCCCCGCGAGCTGGTGCCGGGGCGTAGTGGGCGGCAGCGACGAACCTAAGCCCGCGACATTGCGAATCCCTTGCCGTTCTCATACGAACGAATGAACACGGCTACCCTCACGCGCTCGATGCGCGATCTCAAAGGACTGATCCTCTCCGGCGGCAAGGGCACGCGCCTGCGGCCGATCACGCACACGAGCGCGAAGCAGCTCGTGCCGGTCGCGAACAAGCCGGTGCTCTTCTACGGGATCGAGGCGATGGCGGCCGCAGGGATCGCGGAGGTCGGCATCATCATCGCCCCCGAGACCGGGGACGAGATCCGGGCGGTGGCCGGGGACGGGTCGCGCTTCGGCCTGCAGATCACCTACATCGTCCAGGACGAGCCGCTCGGGCTCGCGCACGCGGTGCTGACCGCGGAGCCATTCCTCGGCGACGCGCCGTTCGTCATGTACCTCGGCGACAACCTCCTGCAGGGCGGCATCGTCGACCTCGTCGCCGCGTTTCGCACGAACGAGCCCGACGCGCTGATCCTGCTCACGCCGGTACCCGACCCCGAGCACTACGGCGTCGCCGAGCTCGAGGGCGAGCAGGTCGTGCGCCTCGTCGAGAAGCCGCGCGAGCCCGCGACCGATCTCGCGCTCGTGGGCGTCTACATGTTCACGCCGGCGATCCACGATGCCGCGCGCGCGATCAAGCCCTCGGCGCGCGGCGAGCTCGAGATCACCGACGCGATCCAGCACCTCGTCGACGCGGGCCTGCGCGTCGAGCCGCACATCGTGCGCGGGTGGTGGAAGGACACGGGGCGCCTCGAGGACATGCTCGAGGCCAACCGCCTGATCCTCGACACGCTCGACGCGGCGCGCGTCGAGGGCGAGCTGATCGACTCCCAGGTCGACGGGCGCGTGGTCGTCGAGGCGGGCGCGCGACTCGAGCGCTGCACGGTTCGCGGGCCGGCGATCATCGGCGCGGGCGCGCGGCTGACCGACTGCTACGTCGGCCCCTACTCGGCGATCGGCGAGGACTGCGTGATCGAGCGCGCCGAGATCGAGCACTCGATCCTGCTCGGCGGCGCCTCGGTGCGCGGCCTCGACGGGCGGATGGAGTCCTCGCTGCTGGGCAAGAACGTGACGATCGGCCGTGACGGCCGCCAGCCGCGGGCGTACCGCTTCCTGGTCGGCGACAACAGCGAGATCGGGATCCTGTAGCTCCACCGCGCGGGCGGGGGACCCGACGCCGGCCCCTCGCCGGCGCGCGCTCGCCCGTTCTGCCCGCTCCTGAGTACGCAGGAGGTGCTTTTCCGCGGACAGAACGCCGGCGCCCGGCGCCCCGCCCGGCGCCCGATGTTGGTAGACCTTCCGCGATGCGCCTGCTCGTGACCGGAGCCGCCGGGATGCTCGGC
>DAIOGP010000227.1:0-2954 GCA_036745135.1 Solirubrobacteraceae bacterium | reverse complement strand
GAGCGCGGTCCCCGTGCCGACCGCGGAGCCGAGGAGCACCGCCGGTCGGGGTGCGGCGAGCTGGAAGAAGTCGCGGCTCCACGTCAGGCCGAGCGCAAGCGCGTACACGCCGCCGAGCGCCACGCACATGGCCGCGACGGCCGCGCCGCGTCGGCCGGCGCTGCCCTCGAGCACGACGACCAGCGCGAGCCCGGCGGCGACGAGCACCGTCGTGGAGACGGTCCGCGCTGCGCGCACCGAGAGGTCGAGGCCGTAGCGCGCGAGCAGGTACCCCGTGAGCACGCCGACGCCGATCGCGACGCCGGCGGGCAGCGCGAAGCGGACCACGTCGCGCAGGAAGCCGGTCGGCCGCCATGCCCCGGAGCTCGGTGCGAGGGCGAGGAAGAACGCCGGGATGCCGATCGCGACCGACGACGCCAGCGACAGGTGCCGTGGGAGGAACGGGTAGGCGGCGGAGCTCGTCCCGATCGTGAGGATCAGGAACCCGGCGAAGACCGATTTGGCGACGAACAGCTTCGCGACCCGCTGGACGTTGCGCAGGACCTGGCGCCCCTCGGCCACCATCTTGGGAACGGCGGCGAAGTCGCCGCGCACGAGCACGACGTCGGCCACGCTCTTCGCCATCTGCGCCCCGGTGCCCTGGGCGATCGCGAGCCGCGCCGCCTTGAGCGCAGGCACGTCGTTGACGCCGTCGCCGACCATCGCAACGTAGCGACCGGCGTCGCGCAGCGCCTCGACGACCCGGCGCTTGCCCTCCGGTGAGATGCGGCCGACGACCGACGTCCGCAGCGCGAGCTCGCGCAGCTCGAGCGGATCGTCGGGCAGCTCGCGCCCGTCGGCGGGCGGCCCCGCGGCGGGGATGCCCGCGTCGCGCGCGATCGCGGCGACGGTCGCGGGCGCGTCGCCCGAGAGCACCTTGAGCTCGATGCCCTGGGCGAGGAAGAAGCCGACCGTCTCGCGCGCGTCCGCGCGCAGCCGCTCGGAGAGCACGACGAGCCCGAGCGGCCGCAGGCCGTCCGGCAGGCGGCCGTCGGCCGACTCGTCGTCGAGCGGTGCCTCCGTGCGGGCGATCGCGACGACGCGGCGCCCGGCAGCCGCCTCGGCGCCCGCGCGCTCGGCGAGTGCCGGATCGAGGTCGAACAGCTCGGGCGCGCCGAGCACGTCGGTGTCGGCGCCGACCCGCAGCGCGCTCCAGCGCCGCCGCGAAGCGAAGGGCACGTGCGCGCCGACCTCCGCCGCCGGCGCCGCGTGCGCCGCCGCGATCGCGTCGAGCGTCCCGTTGCGGGTCGGCGAGCTCGCGGCGTAGCGCGCGAGCGCGGCTTCGAGCTCGGGCGGATCGACGCCGGGCGCCGGCGCGTGGTCGACGACGCGCAGCGCCGCCTCGGTGAGCGTGCCCGTCTTGTCGAGGCAGATCACGTCCGCCGACGCGAGCGACTCGATCGCGTTGAGCTGCTGCGCGAGCGCGCCGTGACCCGCGAGCCGGATCGCCGCGACCGCGTAGGTCAGGCTCGCGAGCAGCATCAGCCCCTCGGGCACCATGCTCACGGCGCCGGCCGTCGCCGTCGAGACCGCGCTGCCGATCGGCCGGTCGCGCAGCCACAGCGACGCGATCAGGAGCGCGCCGAGCGGCGCCATCACGACGACCAGCCAGATCAGCAGCCGGTTGAGCGCGAGCTCGAGCGGCGACCGCGGGTGCCTGAACGCGCGCGCCTCGCCGGCGATCCGCTCGGCGTAGCTCTCGGGCCCGACCGCGGTGATGACGTAGGCGCCGTCGCCCTCGGCGACGAACGAGCCGGACCGCACGTCGTCCCCGACGGCCCGCACGACCGAGTTCGACTCACCGCTGAGAATCGACTCGTCGAGCGCGAGCCCGGCGCTCGACGCGAGCCGGCCGTCCGCGACGAGCTGGTCGCCGGGCGCGACCAGCACCCGGTCGCCGATCACGACCTCCCCGACGGGCAGGCGCCGCGGGCGCCCGTCGCGCACGACCGTGGCCGTCGGCGCCACGAGCGCCGCGAGCCGGTCGAGCGCGTGCTTCGCGCGGACCTCCTGCACGATGCCGATCGTCGTGTTGGCCACCAGGATCCCCAGGAACAAGGCGTCGCGCCAGTCGGCGTAGATCAGCGTCGCGGCCCCGAAGACGAGCAGGACGAGGTTGAAGAGGGTGAAGACGTTGGCGCGGACGATGCTGCCGTACGAACGGCTGGTCGCAGGTCGCCGCTCGGCGCCGCGGGCCTCGAGCCGGCGGCGCGCCTCGGCCTCGGGCAGCCCGTCCGACGAGCGCGGGTCGGCGAGCTCGGAGCGGCTAGCCACGTGACGCGCGATCGCGCTCGATCGCCCGGCGCTCGACCGCCGCCCGCCGTCGTGTGACGCCGCGGTACCTCCGGGTGTGGGTCGGTCGCGCCATTCGCTGCTCCGCGGTGATGATGTCGCACGCGGGCGGGCCGGTCATGCTCCGTGCCGGTGGCGCCGGCATGCTCGGGCCTTCGCGCACGCTGCTCGTCGCGGGCGGGGTGGTCGCCGTCGCCCTCGCCTGAGGCCGGCGACGTCCGTAGTTCACACCGAGCCGCTCCCGCGGGATTCCGGATGACGACCTCGCGACCGTCCCGTAGCGTCAGCGCATGGCTGCCGCCGATCGAGCCCGCTGACGATGGCCGAACGCGCGCAACCCGCCCTCCTGTGCTTCGACGGCACGCCCGCCGCCGGACAGGCGATCGAGACGGCGGCCGCCCTGCTCGGCCACGGCCACTGGGCGATCGTCCTGCACGTGTGGGAGTCCGTCGTCGCCGCGGCCGCGCCGGGCTTCCCGGTCGAGCCCTACAGCGCCACGATGCAGGCCTCCGTCGTCGAGCTCGACGCGGTCGCGGCGCGCCGCGCGACCGAGATCGCCGTGGCGGGTGCCGAGGCGGCGCGCGCGGCCGGCTTCGCCGCCGAGCCGCAGGCCGAGGAGACCG
>DAIOGP010000226.1:0-2960 GCA_036745135.1 Solirubrobacteraceae bacterium | reverse complement strand
GGCTACCACATCCGCGAGGCCGGCTCGACCGCCGCGCAGGAGCTCGCCTTCACGCTCAAGGACGGGTTCACCTACGTCGAGCACGCGCTGGCGCGCGGCGTGGACGTAGACGACTTCGCGCCGCGCCTGTCGTTCTTCTTCAACGCGCACATCGACTTCTTCGAGGAGATCGCGAAGTACCGCGCGGCGCGCCGGATCTGGGCGCGGGAGCTCAAGGAGACCTTCGGGGCGAAGTCCGAGCGCTCGCTGCTGATGCGCTGCCACGCGCAGACGGCCGGCGTCTCGCTCACCGCGCAGCAGCCGCTCAACAACATCGTCCGCACCGCGATCGAGGCGCTCGCCGCGGTGCTCGGCGGCACGCAGTCGCTGCACACGAACTCGTTCGACGAGGCGCTCGCGCTGCCGACTGAGGAGGCGGTGCGCGTCGCGCTGCGCACCCAGCAGGTCATCGCCCACGAGACCGGGGTGGCGAACACGATCGACCCGCTCGGCGGCTCGTACTTCATCGAGGCGCTGACGGACGAGCTCGAGGCCCAGGCGTGTGCGTACTTCGAGCGGATCGACGAGCTCGGCGGCATGGTCGCGGCCGTCAAGTCGGGCTTCCCGCAGCGCGAGATCGCCGACGCCGCGTTCCGCTACCAGATGGAGGTGGACGCGGGCGAGCGCACGATCGTCGGCGTCAACCGCTTCACGGAGGGGGAGAGCGAGCCGATCCCCATCCTGCGCATCGATCCGGCGCTCGAGGGCCAGCAGGTCGAGCGGTTGCGCGCGTTCAAGGCGCGGCGTGACGCCGCCGGGGTCGAGGCGGCGCTGGCCGCGCTCGCGACCGCCGCCGCGGACGAGCACACGAACCTGATGCCGCTGCTGCTCGACGCCGCGCGCGCCTGCGCGACGGAGGGCGAGATCGTCGGCGCCCTGCAGTCCGTCTTCGGGACCTACACCGAGACGCCGGCGTTCTGAGCGCCGCCCGGCGGGCGAGCGCAACTCCGGCCCGGCGCGCCTGTTCCGTACCCTGTCAAGCCCCGATCAGGAGGTCCGCCCCAGCAATGCGAACGAAACTCGCCGCTACCACCGTCGTCGTCCTCATCGCGGCGGCGGTCGCGACCGTCGCGGCGCTCGGCGCCGGCACCAAGTCGATCAAGGTCGGCGACAACTACTTCGTCCGCAAGGGCGCGGCGCCGACGGTCACCGTGAAGAAGGGCACGACGGTGCGCTGGGTGTGGAAGGGGAAGGCGCCGCACAACGTCTACGTGACTGCCGGGCCGCAGAAGTTCGACTCGGGCGCTCCGGCGGTGCGCGACAAGCTGCGCAAGCGGCTGAAGGAGCGCGGCACCTACACGATCATCTGCACGATCCACGCGGGCGACGGGATGGTCATGAAGCTGCGGGTGACCTAGTGGTCGCCGCCGGCCGGACCGCCGCCGTCGCGCTCGCCGCGACGGCGGCGCTGCTGGTGGCGCCGGCGCTCGGCGCGGGCTCCGCGAGGCCCGTCCGGGCCACGGTGCGCATCTTCGACAACTACTACGCGCCGGCGCGGCTGACCGTCCCCGCCGGGTCGACGATCGTGTGGAAATGGCCGACCGACGTCGGCGATACGCACGACGTCAAGCTGCTCAAGGGGCCGCGGGGCGTGCGCGCCTTCCTGTCGGACCCGGCCGCCGTCGGCTACGTCTACCGCCGCAAGCTCACGGTCGCAGGGCGCTATGCGTTCATCTGCACGTTCCACGAGGCCGAGATGACGATGACGGTGACGGTGCGGCGCGCTCCGCGTCGTTAGCCGCTCCGGCCATTTGCGGCGGGGCTCCCCAGCCGCTAGAACAGCGCGGTGGCGACGCGCCTCACCTACGCGAGCACCGCATCGACACCAGAGCTCGATGCGCGCTTCGAGGCGGCGCTCGCCGCGGCACGCGCCGCGCCGCCGGAGCCGCTCGCCCACGTGCTCGCCGGCGCGAGCGACGACACCGGTGCGGTGTTCGAGCGGCGCGATCCGAGCCGGATCACCGAGGTCGCGAGCCGCGCCCACGCCGCGCCGGCCGCGACCGTCGCGGCCGCGGTCGCGCGGGCGCGCGCGGCCCAGCCGGCGTGGCGGGCGCTGGCGCACGACGCGCGGGCCGCGACCTTGCGGCGCGCGGCGGAGCACATCGCCGGTCGCGTGCTCGAGCTCGCGGCCGTCGTCTCGCTCGAGACGGGCAAGCCGCGCGTCGAGTCGATCGCCGAGGTCGAGGAGGCCGTCGAATTGATCGCGGCCTACTGCGCGCAGATCGAGGAGCACGCCGGCTACCGCGTCGAGCTCGGCTCGCTGTCGCCCGCCGAGCGCAACCAGAGCGTGCTGAAGCCCTACGGGGTGTTCGGCGTGATCGCGCCGTTCAACTTCCCCGTCGCGCTCGCCGTGGGCATGACCGCGGGCGCGCTCGTGGCCGGCAACACCGTGGTGCTCAAGCCCGCCGAGCAGGCGCCGTGGTCCGGCGCGCTCGTGGGCGAGGCGTTCGCGGCCGCCGGGTTGCCGGACGGCGCGTTCAACCTCGTCCAGGGCGGAGAGGAGACCGGCGCCGCGCTCGCCGCCGCCGCGCTCGACGGGATCGTGTTCACCGGCTCGGCGGAGGTCGGCCGCGCGCTCGCCCAACGCTTCCAGGCTGGCCCGTACGCGCGGCCGGCGATCGTCGAGATGGGTGGGAAGAACCCCGCGATCGTCTGCGCGAGCGCCGACCTCGATGCGGCGGCCGAGGGCATTGCGCGCTCGGCGTTCGGCTTCTCGGGCCAGAAGTGCAGCGCGTGCTCCCGCGCGATTGTCGTCGACGCGGCGTACGACGAGCTCGTCGAGCGCCTGGCGCGGCGGGCCGCCGAGCTCGAGGTCGGCGACCCGGCCGACGCCGCCGCGTTCACCGGTCCGGTCATCGACGCCGCCGCCGTCGCGCGCTTCGAGGCGGCCGTGGGCGAGGCCGAGCGCGACGGCGGGACGC
>DAIOGP010000225.1:0-3033 GCA_036745135.1 Solirubrobacteraceae bacterium | reverse complement strand
CGGCGCAGCTGAAGGTCCGGATCGATGTCCCAGCGCCCCGCGAGCTCCGCGAGCTCGTCCGTCAGCTCCCAGCGGTCCGGCAGCGGCTCGCCGGCGTGCTCAGGCGAGCCGCCCTTGAGCGCCATGCAGCCGACGTTGTCGCCGAGCGCGCGGATCTCCGCGACCTCCGCGTCACTGAGCACGACCTCGGCGGGAACGGCTGCGAGCTCGTCGCGCTTGCGCTCGACGGGTCGTGCATCCGGCCCGGATTCCTGGATCAGGGTGGGGGCGACGCAGGCGACCGGGTCCTGCGCGAGGCACCACTGGCACGCCAGCTGCAGCAGCGTCAGGTCGTGGCGCTCGGCGATCGGGCGCATGCGCTCGATCCGCTCGTGCCCGGCCTCGATCCAGCCGTCCGGCCGGAAGCGGCGGTGGTCGCGCTCGCGGAACTCGTGCCCGGGCGCGACATCGCCGTGGAAGAGACCGCCGTAGTCGACGACGCGGGCGATCAGCCGCACGTCGCTTGCGCGCGCAGCCGGCAGCACGAGCTCGCCGGGCCAGGGCTCGAGCGGGTTGAGGATGATCATCGCCCAGTCGATGAGCTCCCCGAAGCGCTCGAAGCAGCCGATCAGGTCGAGCGTAAAGCCGTTCGCCGGGCCGGGCGCGACGCCGAGCCCGCGCGTGAGCCCCGCGTCGCGCACCGCGGCGAGCCCGTCCCACACGGCGGCGTTCGCGTAGCCGATGCTGTCGGGGTTGTGCAGCAGGAGGACGTCGAAGGCGTCGACGCCGATGCGCTCGAGCGACCGCTCGGTCGCCATGCGGACGTAGTCGGCGTACTCGCGCTCGCCGCGCAGGCGCGGATCGGTGAAGCGCGGATAGCCCTTGGCGCCGTCGCGGGTGCCCGCGTAGATGTCGTGCCCGACGGCACCGATCAGGCAGTAGGCGTCGCGGTCGAGCCCTGCGAGCGCGCGACCGAGCACGGTGTCGGCTTCGCCCGCGCCGTAGGCGTCGGCGGCGATGACGGTCGGGATCGCCGCGTCCGGGCGCAGCAGCGCGACGAGCCGCTCCTCCTCGAGCGGTTCCCCGAAGTGCATGAAGCGCCCGCCGCTCCAGGTGCCGATCGCCGTGTGACCGGGCTCGCGCATGGGCACGGATGCTACGCCGCCGGGCGCCGCGGCCCTCAGTTGACGGAGGGATCGAGCGGCATGCGCGCGACGAGCGCGTAGTGCCCGCCCTTGCGCGCGAGCACGCTCCCCCAGAGGTCCTCCGCGCGCTCGGCGAACACCGTGTCCGCGTCCGCCGGCGCGAGGATCCAGTCCTCGCGCTCGAGCTCGGAGTCGAGCTGGCCGGGGCCCCAGCCGGCGTGCCCGGCGAACACGCGCACCCGCCGCGTCGCCGCGGCGATCAGCTCGAGGTCGGGCTCGGGCGGCAGGAAGCCGACGTCGTCGAAGGCGAGCATGCCGGCGGCATCGGTCTCGTCGAACTGCGCGAGGACGAGCACCGTCTCGGGTCGAACCGGGCCGCCGACGAACACCGGCTGCTCATCGTCGGCGAGCGGCTCGAGGTCCGGCGTCGCCTCGCCGACCGTGGCCGGCGTCGGGCGGTTGAGCACGAGGCCGAGCGCGCCCTCGTCGCTGTGCTCGGCGATCAGCACGACCGTGCGCGCGAAGTTGGGGTCGAGCAGCGTCGGCGAGGCGACGAGCAGCTGTCCACGGAGCGATTCCATCGTGTTGATTGTGGCGCAGCGGCGAAACGGTCCGGTTCGATCCGTCGCCACCGCCCGGCTCGATCCCTCGCCACCGCCTGGCTCGATCCCTCGCCACCGCCTATGGTCAGCGCACGATGGAGCCGGGCGAGCACCTCGACCTGCTGCTCGAGGCGATCGCGCTCGAGGCCGATGCCCACGGGCGCCTGCTCGCGGGCGACCTCGATGGCGCGCGGCCGCTGATGCGGACCGCCGCGGACCGCTATCGCGCGTCGTGGGAGGCGGCGCCGCCGCGCAGCTTCGGGCGGCTCCTCGGAATGCTCAAGGCCGCGGTGATCGCCGGGGACGGCGCTGCCGCCGCGGCGTACGCGCGCCCCGCGATCGGCCCCGAGGGCGACTCGCCGCCGTCGTGGTACGCGCTCGCGATCGCGGCGCTCGTCGAGGGCGACGACGCGCTCGCCGCACGCGCGGCCGAGGGCATGCGCCCCGGCTCGTCTGCGTTCGGGCGTGCGGCCGACGCGATCGCTGCGCTCGCGCGCCACGACGGTCCGGCATATGCGGGCGCGGTGGGGGCGATCGTCGACGACTTCGCCGCGCGCGACGCTCACCTGACGGGCGTGGCGATCGCGGACACGGCGCTGATGCTCGAGCTGCTCGCCGAGCCCCGCGGCCTCGCCGCGCATCCGGTCTCGTCGCAGCTCCCGCCGCGCGCCCCCTGAGCAGGCCTCTTCCGCGCCCACCCGCCGGGGTCTACCCTGGTCCGAGGTGCTCCTCGCCCTGGTCAAGATCCCGAGCCACCTCGGCTACCTCGCCGTCGCCGGGCTCGTCGGCGGCGAGTCGATGGGCATCCCGCTGCCGGGCGAGACCGCGCTGATCGTCGCCGGGCTGGCCGCCGGTCGCGGCAAGCTCGACATCGTGGCCGTGATCGCCGTGGCGAGCGCCGCCGCGATCATCGGCGACAACCTCGGCTACCTGATCGGACGCGCGGCCGGCCGGCGGCTGCTCACCGCGCAGGGACCGTTCGAGACGCACCGGCGCATGCTGCTCGACCGCGGCGAGCCGTTCTTCGCGCGCCACGGCCCCAAGGCGGTGTTCCTCGGTCGCTGGTTCGCCGGGCTGCGGATCGGCGCCGCGTGGCTCGCCGGCATCAACCGGATGCGCTGGTCGAGCTTCCTGGTCTGGAACGCGCTCGGCGGCATCGCCTGGGCGACGAGCGTCGGGCTGCTCGCCTACGCCGCCGGCCCGGCGGCAGAGAGCGCGCTCAAGACGTTCGGCATCGCCGGCCTCGCGCTCGCCGCGCTCGTCACCGTGGCGTGGATCGGGCACGCGCGCCTGCGCCGCCGGCGCGC
>DAIOGP010000224.1:0-3052 GCA_036745135.1 Solirubrobacteraceae bacterium | reverse complement strand
CGCCCTGCGGCGGAACGACCGGCATTGCCTGCGCGTCCATTGCGTCCTCCGCGCGGTACGCGGCACTGCGAGTCCGGGGCTCGCGCGCACCCTCGCGCCGCCGGCGCGCGGGCGGACCCTCGTCGCGCCGCGCCTGCCGCCACCGCCGCGTCGCTCGCCCACGCGCCGCGAGCCGCGTCGCCCGCGCTCGCCGAGCGCCACGGCGCACGGCGAGTTCACTCCCGGGTGAGCGCTCCCGTGCCCGTCTTCTTGCGGACGTCCGCGAGCTGCTCGTCGATCCAGTCGCCAGGGTCGCGAGCGGTGACGATCTTCTTGAGGCCCGCGGCCCGTCGCGCGCGCTCGGCGGGCGCCATCGTCAGCGCGGCGTGGATGGAATCGGCGAGCTCCTGGACGTCGAACGGGTTGACGGACAGCGCGAACTCGCCCAGCTCCTCGTGTGCGCCGGTGTTCTCGGACAGGATCGAGACGCCGTCGCGCTCGTTCACGAGCGGCCCCTCCTTCGCCACGAGGTTCATGCCGTCGAACATCGCGTTGACGAGCAGCACGTCGTAGTGCTTGTAGGCCGCGACCGCCTCCTCGAGGTCGTCGCGCAGCTTGAGCTGGATCGGCATCCAGTCCGGCGTCCCGTGTCGATGGTTGACGACCGCGACCAGCGCCTCGATCCGCTCGAGGTACTCCGCGTACTCGGGCACGTCGGTTCGCGACGGCATCAGCTGGGCCATGAACGTGACGCGCTCGCGGAACTCGGGATGCTGCTCGAGGAAGATGTCGAACGACGTGAAGCCGCGCAGCACGTTCTTGGAGAGGTCGGCGCGATCGACGCGCAGGATCAGGTGCTCGCGCCGGCGGTGCAGCAGCTCGCGCTCGAACTCGGCAACGCGGTCGCGCTTGGCGACGGCGAGCGTCGCGCGCGCGTCGATCGGCAGCGGGTAGTCGCGCACCCACACCTCGCGGCCCTTCGCGTGGACCACGCCGCGCTCGAAGTCGACCTCGTGGTCGAACAGGTCACGGCAGCACTGCAGGAAGTTGCGCCGGTAGGAGCGCGTGTGGAAGCCGATGATGTCGTTCGCGAGCAGGCCGTCGTAGAGCTCGCGGCGGATCTGGTTCGGCAGCACGCGCCAGGCGTCGGACTGCGTCCAGGGGATGTGGATGAAGTGGTGCAGGAACGCGTCGGGCCGCGCCTGGCGCACGAGCCCCGGCAGCGTGTAGAGGTGGTAGTCGTGGACCATCACGACGGGCTCGTCCTGGCCGTCGACCTCCTCGATGACCGCGCGCGCCAGGTCCTCGTTGACGACGTTGTAGCCGAACTCGAACGCCTCGACCTCGTTGCGGCGGATGTCCGGGGCGTTGGAGAGGTCCCAGAGGTAGTGCTGGATGAACCACAGCATCGGGTTCGCGAAGACGTTGTAGAAGCGGTCGTAGGCGTCGTCGTCGGAGGCGACGAGGCGGACGCGGAAGTCGCCGCCGCCGGGCACGTCGACGCTGAACGCCCGGCCGCCGTGGCTCGCGGACACCGCCACGTCGTACGCGCTCATCGCCGAGGCCACCCAAACCGCGTCGCGATGCGACGCCAGCCCGGTGAGCGCGGTGACCAGGCCGCCGGTGCCGCGCCTGGGCCCGTCCTCCTCGAACGTCACCGGACCGCGGTTGGAGACGAGGACGAGGGGCGAGTCGGCGCGGCTCACGACATCAGCTTAGGTCCGCGAACGCCAACAGCCAATCGCGGAGCAGCCGGGGCATCAGGAAGTGGGCGCGCACGTGCTCCTTCCCGCGCCGCCCCAGCGCCATGCCGAGCGGCGGATCCTGCAGCACGCGGAGCACGCGGTCGGCGCACTCCTCGACCGAGTTGACGAGGAAGCCCGAGACGCCGTCCTGCACCTGCAGCGGGATGCCGCCGACGGCTCCGCCGACGAACGGGCGGCCCTTCCACAGCGCCTCTGACACCGTCAGGCCGAAGCCCTCGCGCGTCGACTTCTGGACGAGCACGTCGGCCTGGGACTGGAAGGCGTTGACCTCGATCGCGCCGACGCTGTTGAAGTTGTTGAGGATGTGGATGTCGGGGTCGCCCGCGCCGTGCTCGATCGTCGAGTTGAAGAAGTCCCAGCCCTCGGGGTCGTCGGTGGCCATCGACCCGACGAGCGCGAGCTGCACGTCGGGGAAGTCCTCGTTGACCAGTCGGTAGGCGTCGATCACGCCGATCGGGTCCTTCCACGGGTCGAAGCGCGAGACCTGGCACATCAGCGGCCGGTCGATGTCGATGCCGAACTGGTCGCAGACGAAGGACGCGTCGTCGGGCGAGAGCGCCATGTTCTTGGGCGCGAGGGGATCGATCGCCGGCGGCACGATTCGGACGTTGCCGCCCATCCCCGTCGGGACGTACTCCTGCATGTGGAAGAAGGACGTCGGGAAGTCGCGGATGTAGGGGAGCAGGCGTCCGACGGTCGCCGGGTTGGGATGCGAGAGGTCGATGTGGCAGCGCCAGATCCAGCTGCTCGCCTTCTCGGGCACGAGTGAGAAGAGCGCGGCCGGCTGAGGGTCGTGGACGATGATCGAGTCCCAGCCGCTCGAGAGCTCGCGCGCGTTCATCTCGTTGTAGCGCTCCCACACCGCCCACTCGCCCTCCGAGAGGTCCTGCGGGCTGCCCTGGAGGGCGTTGTGCATGAGCTTCGTCGCGTTGAAGAACTCCTCGCGCCCGTAGATCACGTGCCACTCGCATTCGAGCCCGACGTCGCGCATCAGCGGGATCAGCGTGTAGAGGATCTCGGAGACGCCGCCACCGAACGCGGTCGCGGAGAGATGCAGGACGCGCCGGCCGCGGAGCGGCTCGGCGAGCGCGCGGATCTCCTCGATCAGCGCCTTCCCGACGATGTGGGTGTAGTCCGCCAGGGTCTTGTGACCGACGGCGACCGGCTGCAGCAAGCCCGCTCCTAGCGTGGCGAAGGACGGGCGGCACGATAGCTGAGCCCGCCGCGGCCATTTCCTACCGGGGCGCCGCAGCCACCCTGGTCGAGGGGCGCGCGCCCAGGCGAACGCGCACGGTGCGGGGCTTTCC
>DAIOGP010000223.1:0-3056 GCA_036745135.1 Solirubrobacteraceae bacterium | reverse complement strand
GCATCAGCTCGCCCAGCTCGACGATCCCGCGCCGCCCGAGCCAGCTCAGGTAGATCACGCCGGCCAGCGCGTTGAGCGCCTGCGCGGTGCAGATGTTCGAGGTCGCCTTCTCGCGGCGGATGTGCTGCTCGCGCGTCTGCAGCGTCAGCACGAAGCCGCGGCGGCCGTCCGCGTCGGTCGTCTCGCCCGCGATCCGCCCCGGCATCTTGCGCAGGTACTCCTGGCGCGCGGCGAAGAAGCCGAACGACGGGCCGCCGAAGTCGAGCCGGTTGCCCAGCGACTGGCCCTCGCCGACGGCGATGTCGACGCCGAGCTCGCCGGGCGGGCGCAGGATCCCGAGCGTCAGCGGGTCGCAGGCGCACACGAGCAGCGCGCCCGTGCGCCGCGCGGCGGCGGCGAGCGCCTCGACGTCCTCGACCGCGCCGAGGAAGTTCGGCTGCTGCAGGATCACGGCCGCCGTGTCCTCGTCGACCGCGGCGGCGAGCGCCGCCGCGTCGGTCACGCCGTCGACGAGGCCGACCTCGTCGACCGTCATCCCGTAGCCCACGGCGAGCGTGCGCAGCGTCTCGCGGCTGTGCGGGTGCACGCCGCGCGAGATCACGAACCGCCGGCGGCCGGTCTGGAGCTTCGCGAGGTAGCCGGCCGCGCCGACCGCCGAGGGGCCCTCGTAGACCGAGGCGTTGGAGACCGGCAGCCCGGTGAGCTCCGAGATCGCGGTCTGGTACTCGAACATGACCTGCAGGCCGCCCTGGGAGATCTCGGGCTGGTAGGGCGTGTAGGGCGTCAGGAACTCCGAGCGCTGCAGGATCGAGTCGATCAGCGCCGGCACGTAGTGGTCGTACATCCCGGCGCCCAGGAACGTGAGCTCGTCCTCGGCGGACACGTTGCGCGCCGCCAGCTCGCGCAGCTCGGCGTAGACCTCCTGCTCGGGCTTGCCGGCGGGGAGGTCGAGCGGCCGCCCGAGCCGCATCCCGGCGGGGATCACGGCGAACAGGTCCTCGACCGCGGCGACGCCGATCGCGTCGAGCATCTCGCGGCGGTCGGCGTCGGTGGCGGCGGTGTAGCGGCTCATGTGAGTGGTCCGGTCCTCGGCGCGCCCGGGATCAGCCGAGCAGGCTCTTGTAGGCCTCGACGTCGAGCAGCGCGTCGAGCTCGGCGGGGTTCGTGAGGCGCACCTTGACGAGCCAGCCGGCGCCGTAGGGATCGTCGTTGATCCGGTCGGGCGCGTCCGCGAGCGCCGCGTTGACCTCGACGATCTCGCCCGACAGCGGGGCGATCACGTCGGAGACGGCCTTGACCGACTCGACCTCCGCGTAGGGCTGGTCCTTCGTCACGGTCGTGCCCGCCGCCGGGGGGTCGAAGAACACGACCTCGCCGAGCGCGTCCTGCGCGAACCACGTGATCCCGAACGTCGCCTGGTCGCCCTCGACGAGCGCCCAGTCGTGCTCGGGGTGGTAGCGCAGGTGGTCGGGGTAGGTCGGCTCGGCCACTAGGTCGTCTCCTTCGTGTACAGGGGCTTGGGCTTCACGATCGCGGCGCGAACGCGGCCGCGCACGTCGATCTCGAGGCGCGTGTCCGGCGCGGCGCAATCGGCCGGAACGTACGCCATCCCGATGCCGACCCCGAGGCACGGCGAGAGCGTCCCGCTCGTGACCTCGCCGCCGCCGACGACCGGGTTGCCCTGGCGCGCGATGCCGGGGCCGTCGATCGCGAACGCGACGAGGCGCTCGGCGGGCCCCGCCTCGCGCACGGCGCGCACGGCGTCCGCGCCGATGAAGCCGGTCGCCTCCTTGCAGCACCAGCCGAGGCCGGCCTCGATCGGCCCGCGCTCCTCCATCAGGTCGTTGCCGTACAGCGGGTAGCAGACCTCGAGGCGCAGCGTGTCGCGCGCGCCGAGCCCGCACGGGGTGGCGCCGGCCGCGAGCAGCGCGTCCCAGACCTGCGCCGCCCCGTCGGGGGCGACGAGCAGCTCGACCCCGTCCTCGCCCGTGTAGCCGGTGCCGCAGACGAGCAGCGGGACGCCCGCGACGACGCGCTGGCAGACGTGGAAGCGCGGCGGCAGCGCGCCGTCTGCGAGCGCGCCGACGAGCGCCCGGGCGCGCGGGCCCTGGACCGCGAGCATCGCGAAGTCCGGGGCGCGGTCGACGACGTCGACGTCGAAGTCGGGCGCGTGCGCCTGGAGCCACGCGAGGTCCTTCCCGTGGTTCGACGCGTTCGTGACGATCAGGTGGTGACGATCGGCGAGCCGGTAGGCGAAGAGGTCGTCGAGCACCCCGCCGTCGTCGCGGCACAGCACGCTGTACTGGGCGCCCCCGACCGGCATGCGCGCGACGTCGTTGGAGAGCGTGCGCTGGAGGAACTCCTGCGCCTGCGGGCCGCGCACCTCGATCTCCCCCATGTGCGAGACGTCGAACACGCCGACGCCGGTGCGCACGGCGACGTGCTCCTCGCGGATGCCCTCGTACTGGACGGGCATCTCCCAGCCGGCGAACGGGACGAGCTTGCCGCCGGCGGCGGCATGGCGGTCGTGCAGCGGCGTGCGCAGCAGCGTCTCGGGAGCCACCGTCCGGACGTTACCAACCGCGTCGGGAGGCCCGTGGCGACCGCGCTGCGGCCGCGCCGCGCGGCATGGGCGAGTCGGCTGCCCCGGGGCGGCCCCGGCGGGCTCCGCCCGCGCGCACGCTCGCTGAACGGCCCGGGCGCGCGCTCCCCCAAGCGCGCGCCCGCGATCCGTCCGGACCCCCGTCAGTCCCGCAGGAAGGGCGGGATGTCGATCTCGTCGTCGCCGATCTCGAGCGAGGAGCGCTGACGATCGTCCATGCGCACGTCGCGATCGGGCCGGCGTGAGCGGATGTCCTCGCGCGAGCGGCGCGGACGCGCGCGACCGTGGTCGAAGCCGGTGGCGATCACCGTGACGCGCACGTCGTCGCCCATGTCCTCGTCGATCACCGCGCCGAAGATGATGTTCGAGTTCGCGTCGGCGGCGCTGGCGATGATCTCCGCGGCCTCGTTGACCTCGAACAGCCCGAGGTCCTTGCCGCCGGTGATGTTGAGCA
>DAIOGP010000222.1:0-3063 GCA_036745135.1 Solirubrobacteraceae bacterium | reverse complement strand
CGCGTCAGCGCCCAGGCGACCGGGCCGCCCTGCGGCATGCGCCGCGCGACGAGGTTGCAGAACGCCCGCAGCTCGTCCTCGGCGTCGTGCTCGACGACGAGCGGGGCGCCGTGCGCCCGCGCGCCGGTCCCGAGCGCGACGAGCTGCCAGGGCCCGTCGTCGAAGCGCGTCCATGCGGCCGGGCCGAGCGCGAAGCCGCCGCGCTCGAACAGCCGCAGCGCGGTCAGCAGGTGTCGCAGGCGCAGGCGCGCCTGCGTGATCGGAGCCGGCCCCCCGGGCGGGGTCTCGGTCGTGAGCACGGCGAGCGCGTCGTCATTGCCTGCGCCGGCCCGCACGAGCCGCGCCGCGTCGGGCGGAGCGCCGGGCAGCGCGTCGGCGCGCATCAGCGACAGTCCGTCGCCGATCGCGACCTCGCCGGAGACGAGCGCCAGCCCGCGCACCGGGGCCACGACCTGCGCCAGCGAGCGCACCGCGAAGACCGACGCTTCGAGCTCGCCATAGGCGCGCTCGAAGCGCGCGGCCTCGAACTCGAAGGCCGACGCGTCCGCGAAGACGCGTTGCAGCAGCGCGCGCAGGACGGCGTCGGCGCGCTCCCCCGGGTCCGTGGGCCGGCGTCGCTCGCCGCGCACGGCGAGGTACGCCTCGAGCCCGCCGAGCGACTCGAGCGCGCGCACCGCGACGGCGTAGGTCGGCAGGCGGCCGAGGACGCCGAGGTGCCCGCGGATGAACTCCTCGGTCCGCGGTCGGTAGCAGTAGAGCGGCGTGCGGCCACCGGACTCGGCGACGAGGTCGAACGGCACCTCGGCGCCGCCGGAGGTCTCCGCCGCGAGCTGCCACGCGGCCTGCTCCACGTAGTCGCGGAGGACGTCGTGCAGGGCACGGTTGCGCATGCCGGTGGCCTTCGCCGCCCGGGCGATCCGTCCTCCGGCGCGCAGCGGCAGTTGCAGCGGCGAGAACGAGCGCGCCGCCGCGTCGTCCGGACGGGTCGCCTACGCGACGGCGACGGGGGCGGCCTGCGCGGGGGCCTCGCCCTGGCGCTCGCTCGCTTCGGCGAGCAGCCATTCGCGACCGTAGCGGCGCATGTCCTCGACGATCGGCAGCAACGCGCGTCCCTTGTCCGTGAGCGCGTACTCGACGCGCGGCGGCACCTCGGGGAACGTCTGTCGCTCGACGATGCCCTCCTCCTCGAGCGCGCGCAGCCGCAGCGAGAGGGTGCGCGGGCTGATGCCGGCGAGCGAGCGCTCGAGCTGGCAGAAGCGGGTGCGACCGTCGGCCAGGTCGCGGATCACCAGCAAGGTCCACTTCCCGCAGACGATGTCGGCGGTCCGGCAGACGGGGCAGGAGTCGTTCGGCGCCATCACAGTTGATGGTAGCGCAAGACTTTACGAACTGAAGCGCACGGGCGCGAACCTGCGCCCGAAGGTCCTCAGGCGGCGGCGGAGGTCGACCGGGGCGGGCCCGAGGCGGCGGCCTCGGCCTCGGCGACGTGCTCCATCGTCGTGCCCGTGGAGCCGTCGGCGGCGACCAGCAGCTTGAAGTCGTGCGGGTTGCTCGCCGCCTGCATCGCGTCCTCGAGCGACACCCGCCCGGCCGCGTAGTGCCGGAAGAGCGCCTGGTCGAAGGTCTGCATCCCGTAGAACTCGCCGTCGGCGATCACCTCGGGCAGGCGGCCGGTCTGCTCGCGGTCCATGATCATGTCGCGGACGCGGCCGGTCATGACCATGATCTCGCAGACCGCGACCCGCCCACGCCCGTCCGGCGTCGGGACGAGGCGCTGGGAAACGACGCCCTTGAGCGTGCCGGCGATCATCGCGCGTGCCTGCTGCTGCTGGTGCGACGGGAAGTGGTCGATGATGCGGTTGATCGTCTCGGCGGCGTCGACGGTGTGCAGCGTCGATAGCACGAGGTGCCCGGTCTCCGCGGCGGAGAGCGCGGTGTGGACCGTCTCTTCGTCGCGCATCTCGCCGATCAGGATCGCGTCGGGATCCTGGCGCAGCACGCGCCGCAGCGCGCGGGCGAACGACGCCGTGTCCGCGCCGACCTCGCGCTGGTTGATCGCCGAGCGCTTGTCCTTGTGCAGGAACTCGATCGGATCCTCGATCGTGACGATGTGCTTCGCCATGGTCGAGTTGATGTGATCGATCATCGCGGCGAGCGTCGTCGACTTGCCCGAACCGGTCGTGCCGGTGACGAGGATGATCCCGCGCGGCTCCTCGGCGAGCGTCTTGAGCACGGGCGGCAGGTCGAGCTCCTCGATCGACTTGATGAGGAACGGGATCGCGCGGCAGACGAGCGAGATCGAGCCGCGCTGGCGGAAGGCGTTCACGCGGAAGCGGCCCAGGCCGTCGACGCCGAAGGAGAAGTCGACCTCGTTCTCGCTGGCGAACTCGGCGCGCTTCTTCGGATCGGTCACGAGCTCGCGCAGGACGTGCTCGGTGTGCTCCGGCCGCATCGGCTCCCAGCCGGGCAGCGGCACGAGCGAGCCGTGCACGCGCATCAGCGGCGGAGCGGGAATCTTGAGGTGGAGGTCGGAGCCCTCGGCCTCGACCATCTGGCGCAATGCTGAGGACAGGTCGAACACGGGGGCTCAATCGGCGCGTCGGCCTCCGCACTTGAGGCCCTGCAACGGCGCTTGGAAGAGCGCCGTCCGAAAACGGCGACGGGGCCCCGTGGGGCCCCGTCGCTCGATCGGTGGCGGTTGCGCCGCCCGACTTCCGTCGGTTCAGGCGACGTCGCGCAGCTTCTGCGCCTCGGCGAGGCTCTGCAGCTTCTTCAGCGACTGGTTCTCGATCTGGCGGATCCGCTCGCGCGTCACGTTGAACGTGCGGCCCACCTCGTCGAGCGTCCGCGGGTGCTCGCCGCCGAGCCCGTAGCGCAGCTCGAGCACGCGTCGCTCGCGGTACGAGAGGTTCTCGAGCGCCTCGCGCAGCGCCTCCTTGGTGAGGATCTCCGCGGCCCGCTCGTAGGGCGACTCGGCCCGCTCGTCGGCGATGAACTGGCCGAACTCGGACTCCTCCTCGTCGCCGACCGGCTTCTCGAGCGAGACCGGCGCCTGCGCGGAGC
>DAIOGP010000221.1:0-3100 GCA_036745135.1 Solirubrobacteraceae bacterium | reverse complement strand
GCCGGCGAGCGCGGCGGCGGGGGCGAGCGCGGCGCAGGCGAGCGCACCCGTGGCCAGGGCGCCCGCGGTGCGGGCGCGACGCATCGGTCTGTGGCTGCGGACGCCCATCGGCGGGGAGTATCCCCGACGCGCAGGCGGATCCGGGCCGCCCGGGCCGTTCTTCGCCGTTACCCGCGGACCAGCCGCTTGTACGTGATCCGGTGCGGGCGGTCCGCCTCGGCGCCCAGGCGCTCGTGGCGGGCCTCCTCGTAGGCGTCGAAGTTGCCCTCGAACCACCGCACCTGCGAGTCGCCCTCGAACGCGAGCACGTGTGTCGCGACGCGGTCCAGGAACCAGCGATCGTGGGAGATCACGACCGCGCATCCCGCGAACTGCAGGAGCGCGTCCTCGAGCGCCCGCAGCGTCTCGACGTCGAGGTCGTTGGTCGGCTCGTCGAGCAGCAGCAGGTTGCCGCCGCTGCGAAGGAGCTTCGCGAGGTGCAGGCGGTTGCGCTCGCCGCCCGAGAGCGTGCCGACCTTCGCCTGCTGGTCGGAGCCCTTGAAGTTGAACGACGCGACATACGCGCGCGAGGCGACCTCGCGCTCGCCGACCTTGATCTGGTCGTAGCCGCCGGAGATCTCCTCCCAGACCGTCTTCTGCGGGTCGAGCGCGTCGCGCGACTGGTCGACGTAGGCGAGCTCGACCGAGTCGCCGATGCGCAGGGCGCCGTCGTCGGGCTGCTCCTGGCCGGTCATCATGCGGAAGAGCGTCGTCTTGCCGGCGCCGTTGGGCCCGATCACGCCGACGATCCCGCCGGGCGGCAGCGAGAACGAGAGGTCCTCGATCAGCAGCCGGTCGCCGAAGCCCTTGCGCAGGTGGTCGGCCTCGACGACGACGTCGCCCAGTCGCGGGCCCGCGGGGATGTGGATCTGGACCTGGTCGAGCTTGACGTTGCGCTCCTGCGCGAGCAGGTCCTCGTAGGAGCGCAGCCGCGCCTTGGACTTGGCCTGGCGCGCCTTCGGGTTGAGCCTGACCCACTCGAGCTCGCGGGCGAGCGTGCGCTGGCGCGCCGACTCGGTCTTCTCCTCCTGCTGGAGGCGCGCCTGCTTCTGCTCGAGCCAGGACGAGTAGTTGCCCTGGAACGGGATGCCGCGGCCGCGGTCGAGCTCGAGGATCCAGCCGGCGACGTTGTCGAGGAAGTAGCGATCGTGGGTCACCGCGACGACGGTGCCCTTGTACTCCTCGAGGTGGCGCTCGAGCCAGGCGACCGACTCGGCGTCGAGGTGGTTCGTCGGCTCGTCGAGCAGCAGCAGGTCGGGCGCGCCCAGCAGCAGCCGGCAGAGCGCGACGCGCCGGCGCTCGCCGCCGGAGAGCGTGCTCACGTCGGCGTCGGACGGCGGCAGGCGCAGCGCGTCCATCGCGATGTCGAGCTGCGTGTCGAGGTTCCACGCGTCGGCGGCGTCGATGCGCTCCTGGATGCGGCCGAACTCCTCCGCCGTCTCGTCCGAGTAGTTCGCGGCGAGCTCGTTGAAGCGGTCGAGCAGCGCGCGCAGCTCGGCGACGCCCTCCTCGACGTTCCCGCGCACGTCCTTGTCGAGGTCGAGCTGGGGCTCCTGCTCGAGCAGGCCGACCGTCGCGCCGGGCGCGAGCTGGGCCTCGCCCTGGAAGCCGTCGTCGAGCCCGGCCATGATCCGCAGCAGCGAGGACTTGCCCGAGCCGTTGGGCCCGAGCACGCCGATCTTCGCCCCGGGCAGGAACGACAGCGAGATGTCCTTGAGCACCGTCTTGTCCGGCGGGTGCACGCGGGACAGGCGGTACATCGTGAAGATGTACTGGGGGGTCGACATCGACGGGCGAGGATAGCGGCGTGCGGCTGGCCCCCGGCGCCGGGTGCGGCCGGCGCTTCCGTGGCGGCGTGTTGCAGGCGTCACGGTGCGGCAAGCGACTGGCGCCGGCGCGGCGTGGGCTTTGCCTTCCGGAGCGACGTGTGGCCGCGTCTCGACGCCGCGTAAGGCGCGCCGGCGGCCGCCCCTCCCGACGCCGGCCCGCCGCGCCGATACCGTTTACCTGATGGCCCAGATCCTCGACATCGAGCAGGCGTCCCTGCTGCTGGAGCTCGAGCCGCCGTTCGACAAGCGCGAGATCCAGCTCGCGCGCCGGCGGATGGCCAAGCGCTGGCATCCCGACATCGCGCCGCCGGGGAAGCAGTACGAGCACGAGCGCCACCTCAAGGCGATCAACGAGGCGGCCGACACGCTCGAGCAGCTCGCCGAGGACTCGCGCGGCGGGCGCATCTCGCGCAACGCCGTGCGCGCGAGCGCCGCGGCCGCGAAGACCGCGCGCGCCGAGGCGGGCCGCCGCGCGTACGAGGCCGAGCAGCGCGCGCGGGCGAACGCCGCCGAGCGCGAGAAGCACGACCCGTTCGGCGCGCGCGTGCCCGACCACTCGGTCGTGCACCGCTACGCGCGCTGCCTCTCGTATCCGGAGTGGGGCGTGGGCAGCGTGACGGGCGTCTACTTCACCGGCGAGGGAGACGAGCTGCAGCAGTGGGCGCGCGTGCGCTTCGCGGTCGGGATCCGCACGGTGCCCGCCGGCTCGCTCCAGTTCGTCGACTTCTCCAAGCCCGATCCCGGCGCCGAGCGCGTGCAGCGCTTCATGACCGCGGCCCAGCACGCGCTCGCCGAGGGCGAGTTCGCGCTCGCGGCGCAGCGGCTCGTCTACGCGCGCGACGCCGAGCCCGACAACCCCTCGGTCCTGCGCCTGATGACGCTCGCCTTCTGGCAGGCCGGCAACCTGCCCGCGGCGGCGCGGTCGATGCGCGACTGGGCGCGCGTCGAGGGCGAGCGCCCGACGCCGCACCGCTACGCGGCGCGGATCTACGAGGACATGGGCTCGATCACGCTCGCCGCCGACGCCGCGGATCGCGAGGCGGCGCGCGCGCCGGGCGACGCCTCCGCATGGGAGCGCGTCGGGCGCCTGCGGCTGCGGCTGATGGAGCGCGACGCCGCGCGCACCGCGCTCGAGCGCGCGCGCGAGCTCGGGCCGAGCGCCGAGGGGCTGCTCGACCTGGCGCTCGTCCACCACCTCGCCGGCGACGTCGGCGCCGAGGTCACCGCGTGCG
>DAIOGP010000220.1:0-3138 GCA_036745135.1 Solirubrobacteraceae bacterium | reverse complement strand
TCGAGCAGCCGCTCGAGCCCGCGCACGTAGCGGTAGAGCACGTCGATGCGGCTCTCGCCCTCCCCCGGCGGGTGCTCGTCCGGAGGGTGGGTATGGCGCCACGCGCGGTACTCCTCGACGGCGCGACCCTCGAACGCCCCGAGGTGGACGTCGTCGAGCTCGGCGTAGACCTCGATCGGCACGCCGCGCCCGTCGAGGATCAGGGCGAGCGACTCCGCGGTGCGCATGAAGCGCGTGCGCACGCCGAGGTCGTAGGAGACGCCGGCGAGCGTGTCGCGCAGCGCGAGGCACTGGCTGACGCCCTCGGCGTCGAGCCCGACCGGGATCGACGGGTCGCCGTTGACGAGCCCGCGGCGGTTGTAGTCGCTCTGCCCGTGGCGGACGAAGGTGAAGGCGCGCTCCGCGCTCATCGCGTCGCGGTCCGCCTGCACCGCCGCCGTGCCACCACGACGCCTACGCGTCCGGCAGGCGCGACTCGATGCGCTCGAGGCGCTCGCGGACGTCGCGCAACTCGGCGAGCAGCTGCGCGTCGAGCCGCAGCTCGAGCTCCTCGGCGGGCAGCTCCGCCTCGCGCACGAACAGCGACGCGACGGCTGCCGTGAGCATCGCCAGCAGCCCGAAGCCGAGCACCATCAGGACCGCGGAGAGGAGGCGCCCGGCCAGTGTCTGCGGCGCCGCGCCGGCGAAGCCGACGGTGGTGATCAGCGACAGCGCCCACCACACGCCCGCCCAGTAGCCCTCGACGGTGTCGGTCTCGAAGGCCGCGAAGCCGCCGCCGGCCAGCAGCACGACGACGCCCGCCGCCGGCAGGGCGTAGCGGACCCAGTGTCGCCTGGAGCGAGTCGGGAGGGCGCGGAGCTCCATCTCAGCGCGTGGCGTCGCCCTCGTCGGCGCGCGCCGCGGCGCCGGAGGCGACGGCGGCCGGCTCGGCCGCGCGGTCGTCGTCGCGAGCGGTGACCGTGATCTCGGGCAGGCTCCGCGTGCCGGTGCCCTCGATCGAGAGGTTCGGCAGCAGCCGGTCGAGCCACGCCGGCAGGCGCCACGTCGCGTCGCCGCAGAGGTCGAGCACCGCCGGCAGCAGCAGCACGCGGATCAGGAACGCGTCGAGGAACACGGCGCTGGCGAGGCCGAGACCGAACAGCTGGATCACGCGCTCGTTGCCGAGCATGAAGGAGCCGAAGACGAGCACCATGATCGTCGCCGCCGCGGTGATGACGCGGCCGGTCGCGGCGAGCCCCTCGGCGACGGCGCGCGAGCTGTCGCGGTGGTGGGACCACTCCTCCCGGATCCGGGCGACGAGGAAGACCTCGTAATCCATCGAGAGGCCGAACACGATCGCGAACAGCATCACCGGCAGGAACGCCTCGACGGGCCCCGGCTCGATGCCGCCGATACCTCCCAGCCAACCGTGCTGGAAGACCGCGACGACGAGCCCGAGCGACGCGCCGATCGAGAGCAGGTTCATGAACGCCGCCTGCAGCGGGATCAACCACGAGCGGAACACGAGCAGCAGGAGCAGCGCGGACAGCAGCACGACGACGCCGATGAACAGCGGCAGCTTCGCCGCGAAGGTGTCGGCGAGGTCGATGTAGGCGGCGGTGATGCCACCGACGTAGACGTCCAGGCCCGCCTGGCGCGCGGCCGGCGGGACCACGCGCTCCCGCAGCCGCTGCACGAGCCTGTCGGTCGCTTCGCTGTCGGGCGCGGTCGCGGGGTAGACCGCGATCGTCGCGGCGTCCCGCGCGGCGTTGAACCGCGGCGGCGCGACCGCGGCGACGCCGTCCGTGGCGCGCACGGCGGCGCTGACGCCCGCCAGGTCCCGGGCCCCACGGTCCGCCGGCACGCGGGCGACCAGCAGCAGCGGGCCGTTGAAGCCGGCGCCGAAGCCGGTCGCGAGCAGGTCGTAGGCGTTGCGCGTCGTCGTCGAGCGCGGATCGCTGCCCGCGTCGCTCGTGCCGAGCCGCAGCGAGAGCGCCGGCGCGGTGAGCACCGCGAGGATCACCGTCGCCACGATCGCGCACGGCAGCGGATGGCGCCGGACGAACTCGCTCCAGCGCAGCCACGGGGCCACGCGGTCCGGCGCCGCCTGCGCGCGCTTGCGGCGCGCGCGGCGCGTGCCCTCGCCGATGCGCCGCCCGGCGAAGCCGAGCAGCGCCGGCGTGAGCGTCAGCGAGGCGATCATCGTCAGCAGCACGCCGAGCGAGGCGGCCAGCGCCACGCCGTAGAGGAAGTCGACGCCGAGCAGCATCATCCCGAGGAGCGCGATCACCACGGTCGCTCCGGCGAACAGGACGGCGCGGCCGGCCGTGTCCATCGCGATCGCGACGGAGCGCTCGACGTCGCCGCCGGACTCGCGGTAGGCGTCGCGGAAGCGCGTGACGATGAACAGCGCGTAGTCGATGCCGACGCCGAGGCCGATCATCGCCGCGAGCTGCGGCGAGAAGTCGGCGGTGTCGACGACCTGGCTCAGCAGCCCGATCAGCGCGAGCGCCGTGCCGAGCCCGAACAGCGCCGTCAGGATCGGCAGGCCCATCGCGACGAGCGAGCCGAACGTGAGGAGCAGCACGACGATCGCCGACAGCAGCCCGATCGCCTCGGTCGCCGCCGGCGGCGTCTGCTGGGTCACCTGGATCGCCTGGCCGCCGAGCTCGACCTGCAGCCGATCCGAGCGCGCCCGCTCGGCCGTTGCGATCACGCGCTCGATCGCGGGCTTGGGGAGGTCGTTCGCCTGGCGATCGAAGTTCAGCGCGGCGAACGCGATCCGCCCGTCGCGCGACACCTGCCCGGCGCGGCCGGGCGCGTAGGGGCTGCCGACGGAGGCGACGTGCGGGAGCCGCGCGACCCGGGCGAGCATCGGCGCGGCGGCAGCCCGGACGTTGGCGTCCGCGATCCGACCGCGCTTGGCGCGCAGCACGATCGTGTCGGTGTCGCCCGACTGGGCGGGAAACTTCGCCTCGAGTAGGTCGCGCGCCTGCTGGGACTGCTTGCCCGGCAGCGTCAGGTTGTTGACGTAGCGGGCCCCCTGCTGGACGGACGCGACGGAGGCGCCGGCGAGCACGACGACCCAGACCAGGAGCACGGCGCGGCGGTGGCGCAGGCAGACGCGGGCGAGCTTGACCATCGGACTCCTTGGCGGAC
>DAIOGP010000219.1:0-3163 GCA_036745135.1 Solirubrobacteraceae bacterium | reverse complement strand
TCGCTACGCGGCCAGCAGGTCCTCGAGCGTGCCGTCGCCGTCGGCCTCGATGAGCTCGCGAAAGCCGCCGAACGGCCGCTCGTCGATCACGATCTGCGGGAAGGTCAGCATGCCGGTGCGTTCGACCAGCGCGGCGCGTCCGACCGCGTCCTTTGCCAGATTGACCTCGTCGAACGCGATGCCGCGCTTTTCGAGCAGCGCCTTGGCGTTGCGGCAGAACGAGCAGGGCTCGGTGGTGTAGAGCGTGACCCGTGACACTTCACAAAACATAGCGATGGCGTTCGGCGGTGTATCGGCCCGATGGCCGGCTCGCTGAAGACCGAGGGCGTGGTGCTGCGCTCGATCCGCTACGGCGAGGCCGACCGGATCCTGCACCTCTACACGCCCCACCGCGGGCGGATCGGCGCGATCGCGAAGGGCGTGCGCCGGTCGCGCAGCCGCTTCGGCGGACGGCTCGAGCCGTTCTTCCGGCTCGAGCTGGTGCTCCACGAGGGCCGCGGGGAGCTGCTGACCGTCACGGGGGCGCACACGATCGCCGCGCACCCGCGGCTGCGGGAGCACGCGGCCGCGCTCGAGATGGCCGCGCGCGGCGCCGACGCCGTCGGGCGCCTGTTCGAGAGCGAGGACCCCAATCCCGCGGTCTACCACCTGCTCTGCAACGAGCTCGCGCTGCTCGATTCCGAGCCCGCCAAGGCGACGCCGGCCAACGCGCTCGCGTTCCGCCTCAAGCTGCTGCTCACGGCCGGCCTCTCGCCGCAGCTCTCCGCGTGCGCGGCGTGCGGCGAGCGCGAGCACCTGCGCGGCTTCTCCGGTGCAGCCGGGGGCGTCGTGTGCGGCGCGTGCGAGGCGTCCGCGTTCCCGCTCGACGAGCCGGCCCACGCCTTCATGGTGGCGGCGCTGGGCAGCCGGCTCAGCGACGCGCCCACGGCGGACGAGCGCGCCCTGCGCCAGGTCGAGCGCGCGGTCACCGACATGGTCGAGCACCACGCGCACGTCCGCCTGCGGCCGGTCGGCGTCTGATCGCCGATCGCGACCGAGCGCACGGGGGCCGGACCCCGCGGGCTACAATCGCGCCGCCCGCCGACCCGGAGATCCTCGCTTGAGCACCGCCGTCGCCACGAAGTACGTCTACGACTTCACCGAGGGCTCGCGCGAGCTGCGCGAGCTGCTGGGCGGCAAGGGCGCGAACGTCGCGGAGATGACCCGCGTGTTGAAGCCGGGGCTCGTGCCGGGCGGCTTCACGATCACGACGGAGGCCTGTGTCGCCTACATGGCCGCCGGCCGCCAGGAGCCGGACGGCCTCGGCGCCCAGGTCGCCGACGCGCTCGCGCGCCTCGAGGCGGCCGTCGGGCGCCGACTGGGGGACAGCGGCGATCCGCTGCTCGTCTCCGTGCGCTCGGGAGCGCGCGACTCGATGCCGGGCATGATGGACAGCGTCCTCAACCTCGGGCTCAACGACAGCACGGTGCACGGACTCGTCGCCTCGACGGGCAACGAGCGCTTCGCCTGGGACTCGTACCGGCGCTTCGTGCAGATGTTCGGCAACGTCGTGCGCGGCGTGCCGGGCGAGGAGCTGGAGCGCGGGATCGCCGATCAGAAGGCCCGGCGCGGCGTGCAGCTCGACACCGAGCTCGACGTCGACGATCTCAAGGCGCTGACCGACCTGTTCAAGGCGATCTTCCGCGAGCGCACCGGCGAGGACTTCCCCCAGGATCCGCACGAGCAGCTCAACCAGGCGATCCGGGCCGTGTTCGACTCCTGGATGGGGGCGCGCGCGGTGCAGTACCGGCGCATCAACGGGATCCCCGACGAATGGGGCACGGCCGTGAACGTGCAGCAGATGGTGTTCGGGAACAAGGGCGACACGTCGGCGTCGGGCGTGGCCTTCAGCCGCGACGAGCTGACCGGCGCGCCGGAGCCCTCGGGCGACTTCCTCGTCAACGCCCAGGGGGAGGACGTCGTCTCCGGCGTGCGCACCCCGCAGGACCTGGCCGAGCTCGCGCGCCTGATGCCCGCCGGCCACGCCGAGCTGACCGAGATCCTGCGCACGCTCGAGCGCCACTACGGCGACATGCAGGACACCGAGTTCACGATCGAGGACGGGCGCCTCTACATGCTGCAGACGCGCTCGGCGAAGCGGCCCGCGCAGGCCGCCGTGCGGTTCGCCGCCGACGCCGTGCGCGAGGGCCTGCTGACCAAGTCGCAGGCGATCGCGACGATCGACGCCGAGCGCCTCGACGCCCTGCTGCACCCGACGTTCGACCCGGCCGCCGACTACGAGGTCGTCGCGACCGGCATCGCCGCGTCGCCGGGCGCCGCCAAGGGCGAGGTCGTGTTCACGGCGCACGATGCGGTGATCGCGGCCGCCGACGGGCGCGCGGTCGTGCTTGTGCGCCCGTTCACGGAGGCCGACGACGTCGCGGGGTTCTTCGCGGCGCAGGGGATCCTCACGAGCGAGGGCGGCAAGGCCTCGCACGCCGCGCTCGTCGCGCGCGGCATGGGCCGCCCGTGCGTCTGCGGAGCGGCGGCGCTCGAGGTGGACCTCGAGGCGCGCACGGCGCGGATCGGCGAGCGCACGATCGCCGAGGGCGACGCGATCGCGATCGACGGCACGACCGGCGCGATCACGCTCGACGACGTCCCGCTCGTCGAGCCCGAGCTCAACGAGCACTTCGAGACGGTGCTCGCGTGGGCCGACGAGCTGCGGCGGCTCGGCGTGCGCACGAACGCGGACACGCCCCAGGACGCGCGCCGCGCGCGCGCCTTCGGCGCGGAGGGCATCGGGCTGTGCCGCACCGAGCACATGTTCATGGCCTCGGACCGTCAGCCGAAGATGCGGGCGATGATCATGGCCGACACCGAGGAGCACCGCCGGGCGGCGCTCGACGAGCTGCTCCCGCTCCAGCAGCAGGACTTCGAGGGCCTGTTCGAGGCGATGGAGGGCCTGCCCGTCACGATCCGGCTGCTCGACCCGCCGCTGCACGAGTTCCTCCCGCATCGCGACGAGGTGCTGCACGATCTCGAGCGCGCCCGGATCGAGCTCACGCCGGACCTCGCGGAGCTCGAGCGCACGTACGAGCGCGTGCGCGCGCTCGAGGAGATCAACCCGATGCTCGGCACGCGCGGCTGCCGGCTGGCGATCCTGTTCCCCGAGATCTACGAG
>DAIOGP010000218.1:0-3178 GCA_036745135.1 Solirubrobacteraceae bacterium | reverse complement strand
CTCCTCGACAGCGGGCTCCTCCGCGACGGGCGCCTCGGCGACGGGCTCCTCCGCGACGGGCTCCTCGACGACGGGCACCTCCACAACGGGCTCCTCATCGGCCGCATCCATGCCGGGCGGCCACGCCTCGACGACCGGCTCGACGGCGGGAACCTCCGCGGCCGGGCTCGACGCCGGCGGCCCCACCTCGACGCTCGGCTCCGGAGCGTCCATCTCGAGCGGAGGTGCCGCGGGCGGGGGCCAGAGCTCGACGCTCGGCTCGGCGGGCGGGGTGTCCTGCTCGGGGCGCCAGACCTCCACGGTCGGCTCGCTCTCGGCGTCCATCCCGGGCGGCCAGCTCTGCGCGGCGCGGTCCTCGGTGGGCTCGTTGGCGTCGGCTTCGAAGTCGTGATCCATGGAAGATGGGCTCGCAGGGTTCGGTCGTGACGGACGGTCGCGGGAGCGATCCGGCCCCTTGCCCTTCCCTTTTCGTCCGTTTTGCCCTCGGGCCTTAGCCCTGTTGTGCGGCGGCCGTCGCCGGCAGCCCCGCGAGGGCCCGTGCGCGGGCGAAAACGGCGTCGAGCATCGGCTCGGTGAGCCGTCCCGTGAACGTGTTCTGCTGGCTCGGGTGGAAGCAGCCCAGCAGCGGCCAGCGCGCCGCCGCGAGCTCCGCGCCGTGACCGAAGCGCGGCCGCGGCCGCGGCGTGGGCTCGCCACCGGCGGCGCGCGCCCGCAGCGCCGCGTCCCACGCGAACCCGCCGAGGCAGACGATCACCCGCAGGTCGTCGAGCAGCGCGAGCTCGCGCACGAGGTAGGGGAGGCAGCGGTCGCGCTCGGCCGGCTCGGGCCGGTTGGCCGGCGGCGCGCAGCGCACGGCGGCGGTCACGTAGCAGTCGCGCAGCTCGAGCCCGTCGTCGCGCGCCCGCGACTCGGGCTGGCTCGCGAGCCCGGCGCGCCACAGCGCGGCGAACAGCCAATCCCCGGAGCGGTCGCCGGTGAAGATCCGCCCCGTCCGGTTCCCGCCGTGCGCGGCGGGCGCGAGGCCGAGCACCAGCACGCGCGCCGCCGGGTCCCCGAAGCCCGGCAGCGGCCGGCCCCAGTACTCCTCGTCCGCGTAGGCCGCGCGGCGCTCCCGCGCGACGCGCTCGCGCCACGCCACAAGCCGCGGGCACAGCCGGCAGACGACGACTTCGGCGCTCAGCGCATCCAGCTGCTCGCTGCGGCGGGGGCTCGCCGCAGCCGGGCTCACGCCCCGAGCGCGCGCCCGTACTGGCGGGCGTAGTAGTCGCGGTAGGCGCCGGAGCGGATCGGCTCCCACCACCACGCGTTGTCGCGGTACCACGCGACCGTGCGCTCGAGCCCGGCGGCGAAGCGCAGCTCCGGCTCCCAGCCGAGCGCGCGCACCTTCTCCGAGCCGAGCGAGTAGCGCCGGTCGTGCCCTGGTCGATCGGTGACGTGCTCGATCAGCGAGTCGTCGCGGCCGGTCAGCTCGAGGATCCGCTTCACGACCTCGATGTTCTCGCACTCGTCGGGGCCGCCGACGTTGTAGGCCTCGCCGGGCACGCCGCGCGCGAGCACGGTTCCGATCCCGCGCGCGAAGTCCTCGACGAACAGCCAGTTGCGCACCTGCCGCCCGTCGCCGTAGACCGGCAGCGGGTCGCCCGCGAGCGCGTTGAGCACCATCAGCGGAATCAGCTTCTCCGGGTACTGGTAGGGGCCGTAGTTGTTCGAGCCCCGGCAGATCAGCGTCTCCATCCCGTACGTGTGGTGGTAGCTCGCGACGAGCAGGTCGGCGCCGGCCTTGGTCGCGCTGTAGGGGGACGAGGGATTCAGCGGCGAGCGCTCGGTGAAGGAGCCCTCCTCGATCGATCCGTAGACCTCGTCGGTCGAGACCTGGAGGTAGCGGATGCCGGCCGTGCGCGCGGCCTCGAGCAGCACGTAGGTGCCGACCGCGTGCGTCGCGACGAACGCGTCCGGGTCGCTGATCGAGCGGTCGACGTGCGTCTCGGCGGCGAAGTTCACGACCGCGTCGCAGCCGGCGATCGCCTGCTCGACCGCGACGGGGTTCTCGATCGCGCCCTTGATGAAGATGAAGCCCGGGTCCCCGAGCAGGTCGCCGAAGTTCTCCTCGCGCCCGGCGTAGGTCAGCTTGTCGAGCACGACCACGTCGTCGCCGTGGTCGCGCAGCCGCTGGCGCGCGAAGTTCGAGCCGATGAAGCCGGCGCCGCCGGCGACGAGCAGCTTCACGCCGCCGCCCTCGTCGCCGTGCGCTCAGCGAGGTACGCGCGCAGGCCGTCGCGCCAGTCGGGGAGCGGCGCGACGTCCGCGTGCTCGGTCCCGAGCACGCTGTAGGCCGGGCGCGGCGCCGGGCGGCCGAGCTCGGTGGTCGTCGTCGCGACGACGCGGCAGTCGACGCCGGCCTGGCCGAAGATCTCGACGGCGAAGTCGAGCCACGAGCACGCCCCGGCGCCCGCCAGGTGCCGGATCCCCTCCTGCTCGCCCCCCGCCAGCGCGACGAGCGCCTGCGCGAGGTGGCCGGTGTAGGTCGGGCAGCCGACCTGGTCGTGGACGACCGCCACCTCGCCGCGCTCGCCGGCGAGCCGCAGCATCGTCTCGACGAAGTTGCGCCCGCCGATCCCGAAGAGCCACGAGCTGCGCACGACGAGCCGGCTGCCGCCGGAGGCCAGCACCGCCTCCTCGCCGGCGAGCTTCGTGCGGCCGTAGACGGAGCGCGGGCCCGTCGGATCGGACTCGACATACGGGCGCTGACCCTCGCCGTCGAAGACGTAGTCGGTCGACAGGTGCACGAGCCGGACGCCCGCGGCGGCGGCGGCGCGCGCCAGGGTGCCCGCGCCGCCGGCGTTCACCGTCTCCGCGACGGCGGGGTTCGCCTCCGCGCCGTCGACGTCGGTCCACGCAGCGCAGTTGACGATCGCGGCCGCGCGCTCGGCGGCGAGGAAGCGCTCGACGGCGCCCGGATCGGTGATGTCGAGCTCGGGCAGGTCGACGGCGATCGCCTCGTGCCCGGAGGCGCCCGCGGCGAGCACGACGTCTCGGCCGAGCATCCCGGCGGCTCCGGTCACGAGCAGGCGCATCGCGGAAGGTCTACCAGCATCGGGCGCCGAGCGGCGGGCGCCGGGAGCCGGAGCTACAGGATCCCGATCTCGCTGTTGTCGCCGACCAGGAAGCGGTACGCCCG
>DAIOGP010000217.1:0-3193 GCA_036745135.1 Solirubrobacteraceae bacterium | reverse complement strand
GCAGCTCCTCGAGCCGGACGATCTCGCTCTGCGCGAAGGGCTCGTAGGCGAGGTCGGCGAGCGGCGGCCCGCGCCACAGCGCGAGCGCGTCGCGCAGCCGCGCGACGGCGCCGTCGGCGTCGCCCGCGTCGGCCGCGCGCCGGCCCTCGGCGAGCAGCCGCTCGAAGCGCGCCGCGTCGACCTGCTCGGGCTCGATCACGAGCCGATAACCGTGCCCGCGGGTCTCGAGCAGGCCGTCGCCGAGCGCCTTGCGCAGCCGGGAGACGTAGACGTGGATGTTCTTGGCCGCTGTCGCCGGCGGCCGCTCGCCCCACAGCTCGTCGATCAGGCGGTCGCTCGAGAGCAGCTCGCCGCGGTGGAGGAGGAGCAGCGCCAGCAGGCTGCGCTGCTTCTCGCCGCCGAGCGCGAGCGAGCGGTCCGCGTCATCGACGTCGAGGGGGCCGAGGATCCGGAAATCCATGCGCTTCCTCCCGCTGGGCACGAGCGACCGTAGCACCGCGCGCCCGGTCCGGATACCCCTCCGAAGCGGGCTCCGCGGGGTGGCGCTCGCCTCGAGCGCCACCCCGCGGCGCGTCGTTCAGCCGGCGAGGGGCGACCCACCGGACGGGCCGGCGTGACGGTGCCGGCGATGGGTCGCGCTCGACGCGGCTCCGACGGCGAGCAGCGCCAGCGCCAGAGCTCCGCCGGCGCCGATGCCCGCGTCGCCCCAGTCGAACCCGCTCGCGGTGCTGCTCGCGTGCACGACGCGCGCGGCAGGCGCGGCGTCGGTGCCGGTCACGCCCGGTCGGCGCACGCCGGGCAGGAGCGATGCCGAGGAGACCGCGGTCGCGCCGCTCTCGGTCGACTGCGGCGCCGGACGCCGGGCCCCTGGGAGCAGCGACGCGGACGAGACCGCCGTCGCGCCGCTCTCGGCGGGCCGCTGGCCGGAGCCGGCGGTGCTGGACGCCTGCGCTGCGCCCGCGGGGAGGGCTGCGGCGCCTGCCGCGAGCCCGACCAGCGCGTACCTGCGAATTCCGTGACGGATCATGTCCGTTCCTCCTCTTCGCGATCGCCCGACGCGATCGATCGCCGGCACCGTCGCGCGGCGCGCTGAACGAACGCTGCCAGTGCGGTAAACGCGCGCTGAATCGCGGCGCCGGGCGGGTCAGACGAGCGCGATCGGCGAGGTCCAGGCGCCGGTGGCGCCGCGCAGCTTCGGGTGCGTGAGGATCAGGGCGAACTCGCGCACGCCGTCGGCGGCGAGCGCGGACGTGTCGAGGTTCTCGACGATGAACACGCCATGGCGGACGTTGAGGCCCTGCGGCACCTCGAACGGCCGGTCGGGATCCTCCGCGGGGACGGGCCCGTAGCTCCACGTGTCGCAGCCGGTCAGCGCGACGCCGTGCTCGACGAGCCAGGCAGCGACCTCGATGCCCGGGCCGGGCTCGCCGGCGAGGTAGGCATCGGGGTCCTCCCAATGTGCGCTCCAGCCAGTGTGAAACAGCACGGCGTCGCCGGGCTCGGGCTCGATGCCGCCGAGGTCCCCGACCGTGATCACGTCGCCGACGCCCAAGCGCTCCACGCCGCGCGCCGCCGCGGCGTCGACGAGCCAGCCGCGCGTGACGATCTGGGGGATCGTCTCGGCGCCGAGCCGGTTCACGCCGGCGTTCCCGGCGAGCTCCGCGACGCTCCAGCCGTTGTAGCCGCGGTCGCCGATCTGGAGGTGGGCGAGCGCGTCGAGGTGCGTCCCGAGCTGCATCGTCCCGGTGACCTGCTCGGTGACCCAGTTCACGCGGTTCGCGCCGACGCCGCCGCCGTTCTCGTGGTGGGCGGTCGTCACGAGCGTCTGGCGGAAGTAGCGGCCGGGGAACACGGGCACGCGCTCGTCGAGCACGTGCCCGAGGTCGTACAGGCGCCCCGCGCGCACCGACGCCAGCGCCGCGCGGCGCTTGGCGTCGGTGATGTGGTTGAGCATGCCGAGCTGGTCCTCGGCGCCGAAGAGCGAGGGCCACCAACGACCGCCGCCGGCGTCCGCGCGCCCGTCCGCGGGCGCGGCCCGTGCGCTCGGGCCGCTCATTCCGAGGACCACGGCGTGAGGAAGCTCGGGTAGAGCGTCAACCCGCCGTCGACGAAGATCGTCTGTCCGGTGATGTACGCGGCGTCGTCGCTGGCGAGGAAGCACGTCACGCCCGCCATCTCGTCGGCGGTGCCGGCGCGCTGCATCGGGATGTGGTCCTCGACCTGCTTGCGCTTGACCGGGTCGTCGATCCAGGCGCGGTTGATCGGCGTGACGGTGGCGCCGGGGCCGACGCCGTTGACGCGGATGCCGCGGCCGGCGTACTCGAGCGCGAGCGTGCGGGTCAGGTTCTGCATCCCGCCCTTGCTGACCGAGTAGCCGAGGTAGTCGGGCTTGGGGATCAGCTGGTGGACGCTCGAGATGTTGACGATCGAGCCGGGCTTCTCGTCGGCGAGGAAGGCGCGCAGCGCCTGGCGCGCGCACAGGAACGCGCCGCGCAGGTTGACCCCGATGACCTTGTCGAAGTCGGCGCTCGAGAGCTGATCGCTCGGCCGCGAGATCTGGATGCCCGCGTTGTTGACGAGCACGTCGAGGCCGCCGAGCTCCTCGGTCGCCTGCTCGACCATGCGCACGACGTCGTCCTCCTTGGAGACGTCGCCCTGGACGAGCACGTCGCGGACGCCGACCTGCCGGACGCGGTTGACGCACGTGTGGACCTGCTCCTCGGTGTCATGCGCCTCCTGCGGATCGCGCAGGTAGTTGATCGCCACGTTCGCGCCGAGCTCCGCGAAGCGCACGGCGATCGCCTGGCCGATGCCGGAGCTGCCGCCGGTCACGAGGACGTTCTTGCCCTTCAGCCCGCGGATCGTCTCGATGGTGGTGTCGGTGGGTGCGGCCTGGGGCATGGTCTCCTCCTGGATCGGCTCACGGACGGCGGTCGAACACGTTCAGGCCCGTAGTCCCCGCGGTGCTACCCGCGTTACACCTGCGCGCGTGCGCGTCGGGCGCCAGGGCCGGGAGCGCGCTCGCCAGCGAGCAGGGATAGCGGCGGTCGTGGAACAGCTTCGCCGTGAGCGGATGCAGCCCGGGCCGGCACCCGCGCGACCGCCCACGTCGTACGCCGTGTCCGCAGCGGGTGCCCGGTCGGCAGGCGGCCGCCGCGCGTGGAGAGGCCCTCCCGCCCCGATGGTCGCGGGG
>DAIOGP010000216.1:0-3196 GCA_036745135.1 Solirubrobacteraceae bacterium | reverse complement strand
GGCGTCGAGCGCCTGCAGCACGACGAGCAGCGACCGGCGCCCCTCGGCCATGAGCTTGGCCTGGAGCTCGTCGAGCTCGGCGCGCAACGTCGCGCAGGCCGCTCGCGTCTCGGCCTTGTCGCCGGGCGCGCCGCCCGTGCCGCGGGGGTCGACCTTCGCCAGGTCGACGTCCGCGCCGGGCTCGATCAACCAGCGGTCGGAGGCCCGGTCGCGCTTGGACATCGGCTGATCCTACGTGGCGCGCTCGGGCGACGGCGTCGCCGAGTCGGCGGGCGTCGCGGCGCGGGCCGCGAGCCAGCCCGTCAGGTCGCTCGCCGGGATCGGGCGGCAGACGTGGTAGCCCTGCGCGACGTCGCAGCCCAGCTCGGTCAGCTGCGCGAGGATCTCCTCGGTCTCGACGCCCTCCGCGACGACGCTGAGGCCGAGGTTCGACGCCAGCCCAACGATCGAGCGGACGATCGCCGCGTCGTGCTCGATCGTCGCCATCGTCATGACGAACGAGCGGTCGATCTTGAGCCGATCCATCGGCACCTGGCGCAGCGACGCGAGCGAGGAGAAGCCGGTGCCGAAGTCGTCGATCGCGATGCGCACGCCGAGCCCCCGCAGCCGGCCGAGCGCGTCGTGCAGCTCCGCCGCGTCGTCGAGGATCGTGCGCTCGGTGATCTCGAGCTCCAGCCGGTTGGGCGCGATCCGCCACGTCTGCAGCAGCCGGGCGACGTCATCGGGGAAACGACGGTCGACGAGGTTGCGCGCCGACACGTTGACGGCCATCTCGAGGTCGAGGCCCTCGTCGCGCCACGCGGCGTTCTGGGCGAGCGCCTGCTCGAGCACGAGCAACGTCAGCGGCTTGATCAGCCCGGTGTGCTCGGCGAGCGAGACGAACTGGTCCGGTGGGATCGGTCCGCGCGTGGGGTGGGTCCAGCGCGCGAGGGCCTCCACGGCGACGACCTGCCGCGTCTTCAGGTCGAGCTGCGGCTGGTAGTGGAGCTGGAGCTCACGCCGCTCGATCGCCTGACGCAGCTCGGTCGTCAGTGCCAGCCGCTCGGGCGTGTTCTCGTCGTTGGCAGACTCGTAGAGCGCGAACAGGCGGTGGCTGCGCTTGGCGACGTACATCGCGACGTCGGCGCAGCGCACGAGCGTGTCGGCGTCCGCGCCGTGGTAGGGGAACAGCGCGATGCCGATGCTCGGCTCGACGTCGATCACGACGCCGTCGACCGTGATCGACGTCGCGAGCGCGTCGCGGATCTGGACGGCAACGTCGCTGGCGTTCTTCTTGTCGCCGGCGTTCGGCAGCAGGACGGCGAACTCGTCGCCGCCGAGGCGCGCGACGGTGTCGCTCGCGCGCAGCGACTCGCGCAGCCGCTGCCCGACCTGCTGGAGCAGCGCATCGCCGGCGGCGTGGCCGAGCGAGTCGTTGACGTCCTTGAAGCGGTTGAGGTCGATGATCAGGACCGCGGCGCTGTCGGCCTCGCGCGTCGCGCGCAGCGTCGCCTGCTCGACGCGGTCGCGGAACAGCATGCGGTTGGGCAGGCCCGTGAGCGCGTCGTGGAACGCGTCGTGCTGGCGCGCATCGGCGTTGCGGCGCAGGCGGCGCGACGCGGTCGCCATGATCGGGAAGAGCGCGGCGAACAGCAGCGCGAGCCCTCCGATCAGGAGCCGGTCGATGCGGCGCAGGTCGCGCGCGATGCCCGCCTCGTAGGGCCCGTAGGGGACGTAGAGCTCGACGACGCCCGCGGGCGCGCTGCGGGCGCCGAGGCGCAGCGGGACGTACACCTCGAGCAGCGAGCCGCGCGTGCGCTGCGGGTCGACCTCGGCGGCGTCGGTCAGGTCGGCGAGGATGTCGCCGCGCATCGCGGCCGGGATCTCGGCGCTGCGCGAGCTGCGGCCGATGGCCGCGCGGTCATCGGAGAAGACGATGCGCCCGTCGCCGTCGTAGAGCAGGACGCGGGCGACCTGCGGTCCGAGCTGCCCGCCGGCAAGCGTCCGGTCGAGCGCGGCGAGCCGGGCGGGGCCGAGGGCGCCGTTGAGGTCCTCCGCGGTGAGCTGGGGGCGGACGCCGAGCTCCGCGATCGTCTCCGCGCTGCGCACCGCGCTCGCGAGCGCACGCGCGCGCGTCTGGGCCCTGAGCTCGCGACTCAGCGCAAAACCGAGCACTGCCAGGCACGCGAGCGTCATCAGGCTGAACGTGCCGAGCAGGCCGAGGCGGGGCAGCCCACGACGCATTGTTCCTTCGCTATCGACCGCCCCGCCGGGGCGCTTGAGGTCCGGGCGGCGGCCGGAACCGTTGCTAGCATCGCCTCCGTGACCGCGCTCGCCGACCTGCCCCTGATCGCCTCGGGCAAGGTCCGCGACATGTACGACCTCGGCGAGCGGCTGCTGATGGTCGCCTCGGACCGGATCTCGACCTACGACGCGGTGCATCCGACGCCGATCCCGGACAAGGGCGCGGTGCTGACGGGGATCTCCGTCTTCTGGTTCGAGCGGACGGCGGCGCTCGTCCCCAACCACCTGGTCTCGGCCACCGACGGCGTCCCGCCCGAGGTCCGCGGCCGCGCGCTGGTCGTGCGCAAGCTCGACATGCTGCCGGTCGAGTGCGTCGTGCGCGGCTACCTGAGCGGCTCCGGCTGGAGCGAGTACCAGGCGAGCGGCGCCGTGTGCGGGATCCCGCTGCCGGCCGGGCTGCAGGAGTCCGAGCGGCTGCCGGAACCGATCTTCACGCCCGCGACGAAGGCCGCCGAGGGCGAGCACGACGAGAACGTCTCCTTCGCCCGCGCGGCCGAGCTGGTCGGCGATCCCGAGCTGGCCGAGCGCCTGCGCGAGGTGTCGCTCGCCGTCTACGGGGCGGCCGCCGATCACGCCCGTGCGCGCGGGATCATCCTGGCCGACACCAAGTTCGAGCTCGGGCTCGACCCGAGCGGCGCGCTGACGCTGGGCGACGAGCTCTGCACGCCGGACTCCTCGCGCTTCTGGCCGCTCGAGGGCTACGCGCCGGGCCGTGCGCAGCCGAGCTTCGACAAGCAGCCGGTCCGCGACTGGGCGACGAGCACCGGCTGGGACAAGCGTCCGCCCGCACCCGAGATCCCTGCGGACGTCGTCGCCGAGACGAGCGCCCGCTACCGGCGCGCGTACGAGCTGATCACGGGCGAGCCGCTCGAGGCGTGGCTCGAGCGCACCGAGGCGGACGGATGAGGGCGCG
>DAIOGP010000215.1:0-3229 GCA_036745135.1 Solirubrobacteraceae bacterium | reverse complement strand
GCTCCGCAGGAATCGACCAGGAGCGCGCGCATGGACATCGTCGTGACCGAGGACCGCGGCCCCGTCCGCCACCTGATCCTCAACCGGCCCGAGAAGCGCAACGCGATGAACGACGAGCTGATCGCCGGCATCGGGGCGGCGCTCGCGGCGGCCGCGTACGACGACACCGTGCGCTGCGTCGTGCTGCGCGGCGAGGGCGCGATGTTCTCGTCGGGGATGGACTTCGGCGCGCTCGGCGCGCTGGCCGCCGCGCCGCAGCGACTGCGCGAGTTCCGCGGCGCGGTCCTCGCGGCCTGGAACCTCGCCGAGGAGATGCTCAAGCCGACGATCGCCCAGATCCACGGCGGCTGCATCGGCGGCGCGGTCGAGCTCGCCCTGGCCTGCGACCTGCGCACGATCGCCGAGGACGCCGTGATCGGGCTCCCCGAGACCCGCATCGGGCTGATCCCCGACGTCGGCGGCTCGTCGCGGCTGCCGAGCATCGTCGGGCTGGGCCGGGCCAAGGAGCTGATCATGACCGGGCGCCTGATCGACGGCCGCGAGGCCGAGCGGATCGGGCTCGCGAACCGGGTCGCGCCGGCGGCCGAGCTCGACGCGGTGACGCAGGCGCTGGTCGACGAGCTGCTGGCGTGCGCGCCGGTGGCGGTCGGCCTCGCGAAGCGCGTGATGGACGCCTCGGCGAAGCCGGCGCTCGCCGCGACGCTCGAGCAGGAGGTCACCGCGCAGGCGCTGTGCGCGGCGACCGCGGACTTCGCCGAGGGCACCGCCGCGTTCGCGGCGCGCCGGCAGCCGGAGTTCGCCGGCCGGTAGCGGCTGGATGGGAGCGCCGCGCCGCGCCGGCGCGTTCCCCAGTCAGCGCAGGAGCGACGTGACCTTGCGGCCGTTGTTCACCCAGGACACCGTGCCCGAGGTCACCGTGAGCGAGTCGGACTGGATGCCCGGCCCGGCGTCGAGCATGCGCTCGCCGCGACGATCGATCCTGTGCACCTCGGCCTGCGGCGGCGTCGGCGGATTGCCGAACAGCGCGACGCCGCCGGGATTGAAGTTGATCCACGCGACGGCGCCGCTCCGCGTGAGCTCGAGATCGCTGATCGCGTCGAACCCGTTGCCGGTCGTGTTGGGCGACTTCCGGAACACCTTGCCGGTGCGCAGGTCGAACACGTAGATCCCGTTGGGGTGCTTGGCATCGATCAGGGGCTCCCGGACCGCGAGCGCGGCGAACGGCGAGACGAGCCGCACGCCGAAGACGGGGCCCTTCGCCTGCTCGATCTCGCCCGCCCGCAGCACGAAGCGCCTGCCGACCCGCTTGAGACAGCCGTAGTACGTCGTCTGCGCGGCCCCGTCGACGGTCTTGACGACCTTGACGACCGCGCCGGCCTTGTTCGCGACGACCGGGACCGAGCCCGGGATCGAGCAGCTGCGCCGGGGGCGCTTCGCCGCGGCGACCGGGATGGCGGTCGCGAGCAGCAGGAGGGCGGCGAGCGCGCAGCTCAGCGCCGGCGAGCGGTGGATGGACCGGAACACGGCTCGGAAGCCTAGCTGCGCGCCCGGGCGCCGCGCGCCGGTGGCGCGTGACGCTCGGCGAACGCGCGCACGATGCCGCCGGCGAGCGCGACGCAGCTCGCGACCGAACGCCAGTCGACGCGCTCGGGCGTGTCGGTCGCGAGGTGGTAGTCGGTGAACGTCCCTTGCGGCCCGATCGACAGCAGCGAGATCGCCGGCAGCCCGGCGAGGACCGCGAGGATCGGGTCGGTCCAACCGCCGAGGCGCCAGCGCGCCGGGGCCGCGAGCCCGGCGTGGGCGGCGCCCGCGTCGGCGAGCGCCAGATCCGCGCGGCGGTAGCGGTACGTGCGGATCGCGCCCTCGCCCGAGGCGACGATCGGCGCCCCGGCGCCGAGCGTGTCGAGCCCGAGCACGAGCGTGGTCCGCGGGTCGAGCGCGGCGCCGTGCGCCCGCAGGAACGCCGCCATGCCGCCCATCCCCGACTCCTCGCAGCCGGGCGCCACGAGCAGGACGTCCACGCCCGCGAGCCGTTCGCGTGCAAGCGCGGCGGCGAGCGCGAGCAGCGCGGCGACGCCCGTGGCGTTGTCGCTCGCGCCCGGGACGGTCGGGCTGCGGGCGATGTCCGCCGCGGCGCCGAGCGAGAGCGCGAGCAGCGCGGCGCCGGCCGCGCGCGGCGCGCGCCCATGGCGGCCGGCGAGCGCCCCGGCGGCGACGAGCGCGAAGCCGGCCGCGGTCGGCGCCATGAACGGCTCGATGCGGCGGGTCGCGCGGCGACGCGCGGCGCCCAGCCGCACGAGCGGCGAGCGCCAGAAGAGGCCCGTCCGCGCGGCGTCGTGGTGGGCGACCAGCACGAGCGTCCCGCGGGGCGCGTCGCCCGCGGGCACGCGCGCGACGACGTTCGCGCCCTCGCCGGCCGGGAGCAGCCGGCGCAGCCACTGGTCGCGCCCGCTGACCTCGCGCTCGAGCGACGCGCCCGCAGCGAGCGCGAGCGCGGCGCCCGGCGCTCCGCCGATGCGGGCGGCCAGCAGACCGGCGGCCGCATGCGCCGCGTGCGCCCCGGCGTAGGTCCGCTGGTAGCGGAACGGCTCGATCCGCACGTCGCGCGCGCCCGCTGCCTCCAGGCGCCGGGCGACGAGCTCCGCCGACGCGCGCTCGCCGGGTCCGGCGGAGTCGCGCACGAGCGCCGCGAGCGCCTCGACGTCGGCGCGCAACGCGGCGAGGTCGGGCTCGATCAGGCCGTCCACCGCACGGGCCCGGCCGTCAGCACGTGGCTGCCGAGCCGGCGGCCGAGCAGCTGCTGCGCCGCGCGGGCGGCGTCGACGAGCCGCGCGAGGTCGATGCCCGTCTCGATCCCCATCTCGTGCAGCATCGAGACGAGGTCCTCGGTGGCGATGTTCCCGGTCGCCCCCTTCGGCACCGGGCAACCGCCGAGCTCGCCGAAGCTCGACTCGAAGCTCTCGACGCCGGCCTCGAGCGCCGCGAGCACGTTCGCGAGGCCCAGCCCGCGCGTGTTGTGGAAGTGCGCGGTCAGCTCGACGCCGGGCAGCGCGGCGCGCGCGGCGAGGAAGAACTCGCGGACCTGGCGCGGGTTCGCCATGCCGGTCGTGTCGCCGAAGCCGATCTCCTCGGCGCCGGCCGCGACGAGCCGCTGCGCGATCGCGAACACGCGCTCCGGCGGGACGCGCCCCTCGTACGGGCAGCCGAACGCGACCGAGATCACGCCCTC
>DAIOGP010000214.1:0-3271 GCA_036745135.1 Solirubrobacteraceae bacterium | reverse complement strand
GCCGAGCGAGCGCTGCGTGAAGGTCGAGAACCAGCGCAGCGACTCGATCTCGTCGTCGAACAGGTCGACGCGCACGGCGCGGTCCTCGGTCGCCGGGTAGAGGTCGAGGATCCCGCCGCGGATCGCGAACTGCCCGCGGTCCTCGACCTGCTCGACGCGCTCGTACCCCGCGGCCACGAGCTCCGCCGCGGTCTCGCGCAGGTCGAGCAGCTCGCCGACGCGCAGCTCGAAGCCGTGCGGGCGCAGCGCCGGATCGGGCACCTTCTCGGCGAGCGCGGTCGCGCTGACGACCACCACCGGCGGGTCGGCGGCCGCGGCGCCCGCGCGCCCGGCACCCGTTTCGCCCGCGACGCGGTTCGTGCCCCCGGCGACCGTGGCGCCCGCGGCGAGCAGCGCGTCCAGGGCGGCGACGCGCAGCCCGACGAGATGCGGCGGCGGGGCAAGGTGCGACTCGTAGGCGACGCCGCGCGACGGGTAGAAGCGCACCGGACGCGGCGCGAGCCAGGCGCGCAGGTCCGCGGCGAGGTCGCGCGCGGCGCGGTCGTCCCCGGCGACGACGAGCGCCGGGCGCGCGTCGAGGCCGTCGAGCTCGAGCAGCGCCGCGATCAGGTACGGGCGCAGCGACTGCGAGACGAACGCGCGGCCGCCGTCGCGCGCGAGCGCGAGCGCGTCGGCGTCGTCGGCGGCGTAGGCGAGGAGCGGTCTGAGCGGCATGGCAGCGCGAGCGACCGCGCTCGCGCGCGGCCGGCAAGACGAGTGTACGGAGCCGCGCTCAGCCGGTCGGAGGTCGGCGCGCGTCGATGTTGAGGCGCACGTACTCGATCGTCAGCGGAGCGGGGAGACGCTCGAACACGGCGTCGACGAACGGGTCGCGCAGCTCCGGCGGCAGCCGGTAGCGGTGCGGCCCGAGCGTCATCGTGCGCAGGAACTCGACCGGCTCCTCGGGCACCACGTCGACGCGCTCGAGCCAGGCCTCGATCGAATCGAAGCCGGCGGCGGCGAGCGAGGCGCGCGTCTGCGCGGGCGTCGCGAAGCGCCACGGCCCGGTCCAGCCTTCGAAGTGCGGCGCGAACGGCTCGCGCGCGCAGACGGCCGCCGCCGCGCCGTGGATGTTGGCGACGTTGCCCTCGCCGCCGCATTGCGCGGCGAGCCACCCGCCCGGCGCGAGCGCGGCGAACAGGCGCGCGAACAGGCGGTCGTGGTCGAGCACCCAGTGGAACGTCGCGGTCGAGAGGATCGCGTCGACGGGCTCATCGAGCTCGAGCTCGAGCAGGTCCGCGCGTCGGACGTCGACCTCGGGCGGAAGCGCCGCGCGCGCCACCGCGATCATCGCGGGCGACGCGTCGACCGCGATCACGCGGCCGCGCGGCAGGCGCTCGAGCAACGCGCGCGTCACGCGACCGGTGCCACAGCCGGCATCGAGCACGGTCTCGTCACCGCGCAGCGCCAGCCGGTCGAGCACGACGCGGCCGAGTTCCTCGTGCGGCCCGGAGATGCGGTCGTAGCTGGCGGCGTCCCAGTCGCGCGCGCTCATCGTCGAGGGCGAGTCTAGGGCTCGAGCTCGCCCAGCACGACGCGCTCGGCCGCGTCCCGCGCGCGCTCGATCAGGTCCGCCACCTCGGCGCGCGGCTCGCGGAACTTCGCGAGCACGTAGCCGGCGACGATGTCGGGATCGGTCGAGTCCGGCCGGCCGACGCCGACGCGCACGCGCGCGAACTCGGGCCCCCCGAGCTCACGGCGCAGCGACTTCAGGCCGTTGTGCCCGGCGAGGCCGCCGCCGAGCCGCGTGCGGACCTCGCCGAACGGGAGGTCGATCTCGTCGTGGATCACGAGCACGCGCTCGAGCGCGAGCTTCAGCGCCCCGCGCGCGGGCCCGACCGAGCGCCCCGCGTCGTTCATGAACGTCTGCGGGAGCAGCACGGCGACCCGCGGCCCGCCGGGACCGGTGCGCCCTTCGCTCAGCAGGCCGTTGAAGCGCCGCTTCGCGCGCGGCAGCTCCCAGCGCGCGGCGAGCGCGTTCGCGACCTCGAAGCCGACGTTGTGGCGCGTGCCGGCGTAGGCGGCGCCCGGATTGCCGAGCCCGACGACGAGCCAGTCGACCTGGCCGCCGCCGCCGGTCAGTCGCTCCACCGCCCGGCGCGCGCCCAGGCGCGGCAGGGACTACTCCCCGCCCTCGCCCTCGCCCTCGCCCGCCTCGGCCTCCTCGCCGACGACGCCGGTCTCGCGCTCGATCTCCTCCTCCTCCTCGGCCTGAAGCCGAGGGGCGGAGAGGACGGCCGCGTCGACGTCGAGCTCGTCCATGAGCGTGACGCCCTGCGGCAGCTGCGCGGCCGCGAGCGTGACGGTATCGCCGATGTCGAGCCCGGAGGCGTCGATCTCGATCGACTCCGGAATCGACGTGGGCAGGGCCTCGATCGTGACCTCGCGCGCCAGCTGCTCGAAGACGCCGCCCTTCTTGATGCCGGGCGAGTCGTCGACGCCGGTGAACTCGAGCGAGACGACCGCCTGGATCGGCTGGTCGAGCCGCACGCGGATGAGGTCGACGTGGGTCGTCTCGCCGCGCACGGGATGGCGCTGCTGATCCTTGAGGACGGCCGGCGTGGCCTTCGCGCCGTCGACGCTGACCTCGATCACGGCGCCGCTGTGGGCGAGCGTCTGGCGCAATACCCGGGCCTCGACCTGGAAGGCGATCGGGTCCTCGCCGCCGCCGTAGAGCACGCCGGGCACGAAGCCGGCACGGCGCAACCGCCGCGCGGCGCGCGAGTGCGCGCGCTCGCGGCTCTGGACGGCGAGGGCGGAGGTGTCCGAGGCCATGGCAGCGCGGGATGGTAGCGCAGCCGCGCCAGCCCGCCGGAGCTGCTTCAGCCGGCGCCGGCGCGCGGTACGCTGAGGTCATGTCGGGTGACACCGAGTTGGTGTTGCTGTTCGGCGCACTCCACGCGCTCGGCCTCGTCTTCGCGCTCGGATTGCTCGTGATGTTCCTGCGCAGCGACACGGTGCAGCCGTGGACGCCGCCCCACGGGGAGGGCGATGACAGTGGTGGCGATGGCGGCGGGGGCCGCCCGCCGACGCCGCGTCCGCGGGGCGACGGGCCGCGGGGCGGCATCCCGCTGCCGTCCGCCGTCCAGGCGCGCATCCGGCTGCGCGCGCCGGCGACCCTGCGCGAGCTGCGACCCGCGCGCGAGCGGCGACCCGCGCACGCGCCCGCGCCGGCCGCGCCGCGCGTGCCGCAGGTCCGCTAGCGGGGGATCGGCCCCGGTCCGCCGGGCTA
>DAIOGP010000213.1:0-3271 GCA_036745135.1 Solirubrobacteraceae bacterium | reverse complement strand
GCACGAGCTCGGGGCCGTCGGGCCCGTCGCGGACCTCCCAGCCGAGCGCTGCCAGCTCGTCGCGCAGCGCGTCGGCGCCCGCGAAGTCGCGCTCCGCGCGCGCCTCCTCGCGCGCGCGCAGCAGGGCGAGCGCGGCCGCATCGGGCGTGCGCACGTCGCCCTCGAGCAGGTTCGCGAGCCCGAGGACGTCGAGCATCGCGCGGGCGTCCGCGTCGCCGATCGCCGCGCCGGGCGCGGCGCGGCGGTTGGCCTCGCGAATCCAGTCGAACAGCGCCGCGAGCGCCATCGGCGTGTTGAAGTCGTCGGCGAGCGCGTCGAAGAAGCGCTCGCGCAGCGGCGCCATGTCGTCCGGCGATGCGCCGGGGGCGAGCCGACGGCCGGCGTCGCGGATGCGCCGCACGCCCGCCGCCGCCTCCGCGAGCAGCTCCTCCGAGTAGGCGATCGGCTGCCGGTAATGAGCGCTCGAGAAGAACAGCAGCAGCGCGTCGCGGCCGGCGCGGTCGAGCGCGTCCGCGAGCGACTCGATGTTCCCCACCGACTTGGCCATCTTCTCGCCCTCGAACCGCAGCATCCCGTTGTGCATCCAGATGCGCGCGAGCGGCTGCCCGCTCGCCGCGCGGGTCTGCGCCGCCTCGTTCTCGTGGTGGGGGAAGACGAGGTCGATGCCGCCGCCGTGGATGTCGAAGCCGACCCCCAGGAGCTCCTCGGCCATCGCCGAGCACTCGATGTGCCAGCCGGGGCGCCCACGGCCCCAGGGCGCGTCCCAGACGGTGTCCTCGCCCTCCTTGTGCGCCTTCCACAGCGCGAAGTCGAGCGGGTCCTCCTTGCGCGACGCGCCCTCGACGCCCTCGCCCTGGTCCATCTCGTCGACGTTGCGGTGCGAGAGCTCGCCGTAGTCGGGGTAGGAGCGCACGCGGAAGTAGACGTCGCCCTCGACCGCGTAGGCGTGCCCGGCCTCGACCAGCGCACCGATCAGCGCGACGATCGGCCCGATCGTCTCGGACGCGAGCGGCTCGTGGTCGGGCCGGCCGAGGCCGAGCCGCTCGGTGTCGGCGATGTAGAGCGCGGTCATCTCGCGCGCCAGCTCGGCGCTCGGCACGCCCGCCGCCCGCGCGGCGTCGTAGATCTTGTCGTTGACGTCGGTGATGTTCGCGACGAACGTCACGTCGAGCCCCTCGCGCTCGAGAAAGCGCTTGAGCAGCGAGAAGACGACGAACGGGCGCGCGTTGCCGACGTGGATGCGGGCGTACACGGTCGGGCCGCACGCGTAGATGCCGACCTTCCCCGAATCGCGAGGCGCGAGGGGCACGACCTCGCCGGAGCGGGTGTCGTGAAGGCGGATCGCGCGCACGCGCGAACCCTATCCCGGGCCCCGGGCAGCCTCCTGGGCGCGCTCGAGCGTCGCGACGGCGAGCGCCGCGACCCCCTCGCCACGCCCGACGAAGCCGATCCCCTCGCCCGTGGTCGCCTTGACGCTCACGTGCTCGACGGTCGTTCCGAGCGCGCCCGCGAGCCGCGCGCGCATCGCCGCGCGGTGGGACGCGAGCTTCGGGCGCTCGAGCGCGACGGTCACGTCGACGTGCGCGACGGCGAAGCCCTCGCGCCCGAGCAGCGCGACGACCTCCGCCAGCAGCGCGACCGAGTCGGCGTCGCGCCAGCGCTCGTCCGTGTCGGGGAAGTGCTCGCCGATGTCGCCGAGCGCGGCGGCGCCGAGCAGCGCGTCGATGACGGCGTGGGTGAGCACGTCGGCGTCGGAGTGCCCGGCGAGCCCGACCTCGTGCGGGATGGTCACGCCACCGAGGACCAGCGGGCGCCCGGCCGCGAGGCGGTGCGAGTCGTACCCGATCCCGGTCGTGACGCTCATCCGATCGGCTCGAGGCGCCGCGCGCGGCGCTCGAAGACGCACAGCTCGCGCACCCCGACGTCAGCGAGCAGCTCGAGCGCCGCCGCGTAGCCGTGCCCGACGTCCTCGGGCGCGTGCGCGTCGCTCGAGAGGGCGATCGGGCAGCCGGCCTCGACGCACAGCTCGAGGAACGCCCGCGACGGGTAGATCTCCCCGACCGGCTTGCGCAGCCCCGCGGTCGAGACCTCCACGGCGATGCCGCTCTCCGCGATCGCCTCGATCGCCGGCTCGTACCAGCGCCGCACGTCGCCCTCGGGCCGCGGGCGCTCCGCGCCCCAGATCTTCACGAGGTCCGGGTGGGCGAGCACGTCGAAGAGCCCGGAGCGCGCGGCCTCGGCGAGCGTCTCGAAGTAGCGCCGCCAGACCTGCTCGGGCGACAGCGAGCGGTACACGTCGTAGGCCGGGTCGTCCACGGCGCCGTCGCCGATGAAGTGCACGGAGCCGATCACGTAGTCCCAGTCGCGCCCGTCGAGCAGGTTCGCCATGCGGTCCTCGCGACCGGGCACGAAGTCGGCCTCGATGCCGAGCCGCAGGTCGGTGCGCTCGCGCACGAACTCGCAGTAGGCGTCGAGGTCGTCGACGGCCGACGCGCGCCAGAACGGGTGATCCCACACGTCGAGCGCCGCGCTGAAGCGGTGCACGTGCTCGGAGACGCCGAGCTCGGCGATCCCGTGCTCGCTCGCGGCGGCGCGGTAGCGCTCGGCGTTCGCGACCGTGAACGCGCCCGCGGCGCTGGTGCCCTCAGCGTCGCGGCGGAGATGGACGTGGTAGTCGGTCAGCATCGCTGGTCGTCGAGGAGCAGCGCGGCGAGGCGCAGGTCGGTCGGCGTCGTGATCTTCAGATTCTCGGGGCCGGAGGGGACGACCCGCACGGTGCCGCCCTGGCGCTCGACGAGCCACGCGTCGTCGGTCGCCGCCGCGAGCGTCTCGTCCGGCACGTCGAGGGCTCGCGCGAGCGCCTCGGCCCGGAACGCCTGCGGCGTCTGCACCGCCCACAGGCTCGACCGGTCGAGGGTCACGCGGACGTTGCCGTCGGCGTCGGCCTGCTTGATCGTGTCGGTCACCGGCGCCGCGGCGATCGCGCCGTCGCAGCGGTGCTCGCCGAGCGCGGCGAGCACGCGCGCGAACAGGTCCGGCCCGGCCAGCGGGCGGGCCGCGTCGTGCACGAGCACGGCCTCACCGTCCGCCGGCGCGGCGACGCGCAGCGCGGCCCGCACCGAGTGCGAGCGGGTCGATCCGCCGGGCGCGCCGATCGTGCCCGGCGGCGCGGAGCGGCCGGGCGGCAGCGCGACGACGATGCGCTCGATCCCGGGCACGCGACCGAGCGCCTCGATGCTCCAGGCGACCATCGGCCGGCCGGCCAGGACGA
>DAIOGP010000212.1:0-3317 GCA_036745135.1 Solirubrobacteraceae bacterium | reverse complement strand
CCGTTGGGACGCCGCTCGGAACCGCGACGGTCGTCGTGAACATCAGCTGATCTGACGCGCGCGACGTCGTACACGCGGGGCGGCCACCAGGCCGCCCCGCGTCGTTCCGGGGCCAACAACCACCACCCGCCCACGCCCGAGCGGTCCACACGCCCCCCTCGTCCGTACCCACCCTGCCCGCGGCCGTTGTGCCGTTGCCGTTTGCCGTTTGCCGTTCTGTCGTCTGTCGTCTGTCAACCGCCAACCGCCCTCTGTCAACTGTCAACTGTCAGCTGCTTCCCCCCCATGCCCGAATCCGTCTGGAACTACCCCCGCCCCCCCGCCCTCGTCCCGTGCGAGCGGCGCGTGCGGATCGTGTTCGCCGGCGTGACGCTCGCGGACTCCCGGAACGCGCTGCGCGTGCTCGAGACGAGCCACCCGCCGACGATCTACGTGCCGCCCGCCGACGTGCGCGCCGAGCACCTCGAGCCCTCCGCCCAGCGGACGTTCTGCGAGTGGAAGGGCACCGCGAGCTACTACGACGTCGTCGTCGGCGAACGGCGCGCCGCGGCCGCCGCGTGGACCTATCCCGACCCCGTGCCGGCGTTCGCCGCGCTGCGCGACCACATCGCCGTGTACCCGGGGCGGATGGACGCGTGCTACCTCGACGACGAGCTCGTGCAGGCGCAGCCCGGCGACTTCTACGGCGGCTGGATCACGAGCGACATCGAGGGCCCGTTCAAGGGCGCGCCCGGCACGCACGGCTGGTAGCGCCCGACGGCCCGACCCCGCTCGGCGCGCGCGCCGGCGACCTATGATCCGGCCATGGCCCTGCCCCCCGGCCCGCGGCTCCCGGCGTTCTGGCAGACGCTGCACTGGGTCGTGCGCCCGACCGACTTCCTCGACGAGTGCCGGCGCGAGTTCGGCGACTGCTTCCGCCTGCGCTTCGTCGCGCTCGGGGACATCGTCTTCGTCGCCGATCCGGCGCTGATCAAGGAGGTCTTCACCGGCGACCCGGACACGTTCCGCGCCGGCGAGGCGAACGCGGTGCTCGAGCCGGTCGTGGGCTCGCGCTCGATCCTGCTGCTCGACGGGCAGGAGCACCTGCGCGAGCGCCGGCTGCTGCTGCCCGCGTTCCACGGCGAGCGGATGCGCGCGTACGGCGAGCTGATGGCCGCGATCGCCCAGCGCGAGCTCGATCGCTGGCCGCTCGACGCGCCGTTCGCGCTGCAGCCGCGCATGGCCGCCGTCACGCTCGAGGTGATCCTCAGCGCCGTGTTCGGGCTCGAGGAGGGCGGTCGCCGCGACGAGCTGCGCGCGCGCCTGCGCACCATGATCGAGGGGTCGCGCTCGCGCATCGGGATGCTGCCGATCCTGCGCGAGGACTACGGCGACTGGAGCCTCGGCGGGCGCTTCCGCCTGCGCGTGCGGGCCGTCGACGAGCTGCTCCTCGCCGAGATCCGCGAACGCCGCGCCGATCCGCGCGCCACCGAGCGCGACGACATCCTCTCGCTGCTGCTGCAGGCGCGCGACGAGGACGGCGAGCCGATGGGCGACCACGAGCTGCGCGACGAGCTGATGACGATGCTCGTCGCCGGCCACGAGACGACGGCGACCTCGCTGGCGTGGACCTTCGAGCGGCTCGTCCGCCACCCCGACGTGCTCGCGCGGCTGCTCGCCGAGATCGAGGCGGGCGAGGACGACGCCTACCTCGACGCGGTCATCAAGGAGACGCTGCGCCTGCGCCCGATTCTCCCGATCGTCGCGCGCAAGCTGAGCCGCGACGTGCAGCTCGGCGGCTACGAGCTGCCCGAGGGGTTCGTGGTCGCGCCGTGCATCTACCTCACCCATCGCCGCGCCGACGTCTACCCGGACCCCGACGCGTTCCGTCCCGAGCGCTTCCTCGAGCGGCCGGCCGACGGCTACAGCTGGCTGCCCTTCGGCGGCGGCGTGCGACGCTGCCTCGGCGCCGCGTTCGCGACCTACGAGCTGAAGGTCGTCCTGCGGACGATCCTCCCGCAGGTCCGGCTGCGCGCCGACGTCGCGGGCGACGAGGAGGTCGTGCGCGGCGGCATCACGTTCGTCCCGCGACACGGCGCGCGCGTGGTGCTCGCCGAGCGCGTGCGCCCCGCACGCAAGGCGTCGCTCGCCGCCTGAATCACCCCGTGCGGCCCGCGTCGCTCGGCGCGTGAGTCACCCCGCGCACCCCGCGTCGCTCGCCGCCCGAGTCGCCACGAGCGGGCTCGCCGGCCGCGCGGCCGCTAGCATCCCCGCCCAATTTGCCGGTGCCGCTCGATCGCGGTGCCGTGGGGGGAGAGGTAACACGTGGACGACGAGACTCGGCGCGCGCGGCGCGAAGCGGCCCAGCGCAGGGTCATCCAGCAGCGGCGGCGCGTGGTGCTCGGCGGCGCGGCGGCGTTGGTCGTGATCGGCGCGCTGCTGCTGGTCACCGCCTTTGGCGGCAAGGGCGGCTCGAGCGACGGCGCGCAGAGCGCCAAGCCGGCCGCGCCGCCGTCGCTGCCGCGGGGCGGCCGCACGATCTTCCCGCGGTTTCGCGTGGTGGCCTACTACGGCGCCCCGCAGGACCCGCAGCTGGGCGAGCTCGGGATCGGGAAGCCCGATGCCGCGTTCGCGCGGCTCGCGCGGCAGGCGCGCGCGTACGCCCGCCCCCGCCGGCCCGTCCTGCCCGCGGGCGAGCTCCTGATCACGATCGCCGCCGCTGCGCCGGGCGACGACGGGCTCTACCGCATCCGCCAGAGCCGCGCCGTCGTCGACCGCTACCTGAAGGCGGCGCGGCGCGCGAAGGCGCTGCTGATCCTCGACATCCAGCCCGGGCGCTCGAACTTCATGGACGAGCTGCGCCCGTTCGCCGACTACCTCGAGCAGCCCGACGTCGGCCTCGCGCTCGACCCCGAGTGGCACGTCGGCCCGAACGAGGTCCCCGGCCGGACGATCGGCTCGGTGACGGCGCAGGAGGTCAACCGCGTCTCGGCCTACGTCGCGGACGTCGTGCGCCGCCGCAAGCTGCCGGACAAGCTGCTGCTGATCCACCGCTTCACCGATTCGATGATCGTCGACGAGCCGGCGCTCGTCGCCCGGCGCGGCGTCGAGACGGTGATCAACGTCGACGGCTTCGGCGGGCAGGAGGTCAAGATCGACAAGTACGTCAGCTTCCGCCGCGGCCGCCCCTTCCGCAGCGGCTTCAAGCTCTTCTACCACGAGGACACGAACCTGATGACCCCGCGCCGGGTGCTGCGGCTGCGGCCGCGGCCCGACGTGGTCGTGTACGAGTAGCCGCGGACGGGGCGCCCGCGCCGCGCCGCGCCGCGCCATAGCAT
>DAIOGP010000211.1:1442-3322 GCA_036745135.1 Solirubrobacteraceae bacterium | reverse complement strand
AGATGCTCGACCTCGGCTTCCTCGAGGACGTCGAGAAGATCCTCTCGCTGACCCCGGGCGGCCGCCAGACGGCGCTCTTCTCCGCCACGATGCCCGCCGAGATCCGACACCTCGCCGAGCGCCATCTCTACGACCCGGTGACCGTCAAGGTGAAGGCCGCGACGCTGACGATCGACACCGTCGAGCAGTTCTCGCTCGAGGCCAAGCAGGCCGACAAGACCGTCGCCCTCGCCCGCATCCTCGAAGCCGAGCGCCCGCAGCAGGCGATCGTGTTCGTGCGCACGAAGATCCGCTGCGACCAGCTCTACCGCACGCTGCGCGACAAGGGCATGAACGTGCGCGCGCTGCACGGCGACATGTCGCAGGGCGCCCGCGACGGCGTGATGATCTCGTTCAAGGGCGGCCGCGTCCCGATCCTCGTCGCCACCGACGTCGCGGCGCGCGGGCTCGACATCACGTCGGTGACGCACGTCATCAACTACGACGTGCCCACGTCGCCGGACGTCTACGTGCATCGCATCGGCCGCACGGGTCGTGTCGGGCGCTCGGGCCGCGCGATCACGCTCGTCGAGCCGCGCCAGGCGCGCGAGCTCGAGGCGATCGAGCGCCACGTCAACACCAAGATCGCGCCCTGGACCGAGGGTGCCCACGTCGCGCCCACGCGCATCGAGGCCAAGCCCCGCCGTCACGAGAAGCCGCACCTCGCCCACGACGGCGCCGAGCCGAGTCGCCGGCTGATCGTCAACGCCGGGCGCGTCAACGGGATCGAGGTCGCCGACCTGGTCGCCGCGATCACGCATGCCTCCGGTCTGGATGGGGAGGCCGTGCGCAACGTGCGCGTGCTGGAGCGGTTCGCGTTCGTCGAGGTCCCCGAGGCCGACGTCGAGCGCGTGGTCGAGACGGTCACGGGCGCGAAGGTCCACGGCCACGAGCTGCTCGTCCAAATCACCAACGGGAGGTAGCGCCCCGATGTCGCACGCCACCATGCACACGACCCACGGGCCGATCGAGCTCGAGCTCTTCGACGACGCGGCGCCCAAGACGGTCGCCAACTTCCGCAAGCTCGCCGGCGACGGCTACTACGACGGGCTCAGCTTCCACCGCGTGATCCGCGACTTCATGATCCAGGGCGGCTGCCCGCAGGGCACCGGCACCGGCGGGCCCGGCTACGCGTTCGAGGACGAGTTCAACGAGCACAAGGTCGTGCGCGGCGCGCTCGCGATGGCGAACGCCGGACCGAACACGAACGGCTCGCAGTTCTTCATCGTGACCGCCGAGGCGTGCCCGTGGCTCGACGGCAAGCACACCGTCTTCGGCCAGGTGACGGGCTCGCTGGACGTGGTCGACGCGCTCGAGGCCGTTCCGACCGGCGCGGGCGACCGCCCGTCGGAGCCCGCCGGGATCGAGCGGATCGAGCTCGCCGAGTGAGCTCAACGGCGGACCGCCCCGGGAAGGGTCGGTCCGGCCGGCGGCGAAGCAAGGCACGTCGCGCCGCTGGATGACGTCCGCGGCGTGTGGGTACATGTGCTGAGCAGGGCAAAACGCACGTCGGCGCCGTGGGAGCGAGCGCCGGCGCAGGGGTCTGCTCGCGTCGATTGATCGATGCGGGGCGGCGTCGGGTCAAGTTACGGCGCCGGATGGTCGAACCAGTGAGGGAGGAGGCCCGCAAGGCCAATGGCCCGCACCAGAGCGACGTGGACGCAAGCACACGTACGACGCCTGTCCTGGCGGGCGGGCTTCGGCGCGACCCCGCGTGAGGCGGCCCGCTGGGCGCGTCGCGGGCGATCCGCGACCCTCCACCACGTGCTCGCCGGCGACGGCCACGGGCTGCGCGGCCCGGCGCCGAAGATCGACGGCAAGCCGCTCGATCCCGTCAACGA
>DAIOGP010000211.1:0-1342 GCA_036745135.1 Solirubrobacteraceae bacterium | reverse complement strand
CGCGAGCTGATGGAGCTCTTCACGATCGGCTCGGGCTACGACGAGCAGGACGTCCGCGAGGCGGCCCGCGCGCTGACGGGCTACCGGGCGGACTACAAGAACGACCGGTTCCTCGGGATCACCTTCGACCCCGAGCGCCACGACAACGGCGTCAAGCGCATCTTCGGCAAGCGCGGCCGCTTCGGCCCGAGCGACGTGCTCGATCTCGTGACCGCGCACCCGCGCCACGCCCCGTTCCTCGTGCGCAAGCTCTGGGACTTCTTCATCGACGAGCCGCCGAGCAAGGGGACGCTGCGCGAGCTCGAGCGCGTGTACCGCGGCTCCCGCCTCGAGCTCCGGCCGGTGGTCGCGGCGATCCTCGCGCACCCGGCGCTCTACAAGGACCTGAACGCTCCGGGCATGGTCAAGTCGCCCGTCGTGTTCCTCGCCGGCGCGCTGCGCGCGACCGGTCAGGGGATCGATCGCGACGCGTGGACGTGGCTGCTCGCGCTGATGGGCCAGATGCCGTTCGACCCGCCGTCGGTCGCCGGCTGGGACTGGGGTCCGACCTGGCTCTCGACGAACTCGGTCCGCGCGCGCTTCAGCTGCGGCAACTACCTCACCGAGCGCGGGACGGCTGCGGTCCCCGACGGGGCCGGCCGGCCGAGCGACAAGCCGGCCCAGGCGCTGGGTCGCGCGCTCGCGGCGACCGGCCAGCCGTGGATCTCGGCGCGCACCCGCGCGGCGTTCCTCGAGCTCGCCCACGGCGCCTTCGCGGGCGTGCGCGCCGACGACCGCCAAGGCCGTCAGTCCCGCGCCGACATGCTTCAGCGGTCCCTGCGGCACCTGCTGCTCACCGGCCCCGACGCGCAGCTGCACTGAGGAGACGAGCGATGCCCAAGCCAAGCGCCCACCGGGGCTGCAACGACTTCCGCCAGACGACCGCCGCCGTGCGCGGCCGCTGGCTCGACACGCCGCTGTCGCGCCGCCAGGTGATCGCCGGCGGCCTCGGCGCGACGCTCTCCGTGTACGCCTCGCGCGCCATGCCGTTCGCGCGGATGCTCGAGGCGGCCGAGGCGCAGGCCGCCAGCGCGCCGAACGCTCCGGTGCTCGTGTCGGTCTTCCTGCCGGGTGGCTGCGACCTGCTCAACACGTTCGTCCCGCTGGGCCAGTACGGCGCCTATGCCGACGCGCGCAAGGACATCAAGGTCGTCGCGCCGCCCGCGCTCGGGTCGACCGGCCTCGGCGTCAATCCCGCGTTGACGAAGGGGACCGGCGGTGGCATCGCCGGCCTCTACGAGGCCGGCAAGATCGGCCTGCTGCCGGGCATCGACTACGCGAACCCGGACCTCTCGCACTTCCA
>DAIOGP010000210.1:0-3329 GCA_036745135.1 Solirubrobacteraceae bacterium | reverse complement strand
CCGACGATCGTCACGACCGGCACCGCGTCGGGGAAGTCGCTGTGCTTCAACCTCCCCACGCTCGACACGCTCTGCCGCGACACGAAGGCGCGCGCGCTGTACCTCTACCCGACCAAGGCGCTCGCCCAGGACCAGGCGCGCGCGCTCGCCGCCTTCGGGCTGAGCCAGGTCCGGCCCGCGATCTACGACGGCGACACCCCGCGCGCGGAGCGCTCGGCGATCCGGCGGCGGGCGAACCTCGTGCTCACGAACCCGGACATGCTCCACCTCGGGATCCTGCCCCACCACGCCGCCTGGGGCGACTTCTTCACGAACCTGGCCGTCGTCGTCATCGACGAAGCCCACGTCTACCGCGGCGTCTTCGGCTCACACGTCGCGAACGTCCTGCGCCGCCTGCGGCGGATCGCGAACGCCTACGGGACCGAGCCGCGCTTCCTGCTCACGAGCGCCACGATCGCGAACCCGGTCGAGCTGGCGGAGCGGCTCACCGGGCTCGAGGAGATCGCGCTGATCGACCGCGACGGCGCGCCGCGGGCCGAGCGGCGGATCGCGATGTGGAACCCGCCGGTGATCGACGAGGCGCTCGGCACGCGCGGCTCGCCGCTCGCGGAGGCGGCGGAGCTGCTCGCCGGGCTCGTGCAGGAGGGCGCGCGGACGATCTGCTTCATGAAGTCGCGCAAGGCGGTCGAGTTGATCGCGCGCTTCACGCAGGACCGGCTGACGCCCGAGCTCGCGGAGCGCGTCGCGCCCTACCGCGCCGGCTACACGGCCCAGCAGCGGCGCGAGCTCGAGGCGAAGCTCGCGGGCGGCGAGCTGCTCGGCGTGGTCGCGACCGACGCGCTCGAGCTGGGCATCGACATCGGCGCCCTCGACGCGGCGATCTGCGTGACGTTCCCGGGCACGGTCGCGAGCCTGCGCCAGATGTGGGGCCGCGCCGGGCGACGTGGCCGCGGGCTCGCGCTCTACGTCGCCGGCGAGGACGCGCTCGACCAGTTCTTCTGCCGCCACCCGAGCGAGTTCCTCGAGCGCCCCGTCGAGGCCGCGATCCTCGATCACGAGTCGGAGCAGATCCACCTCGCGCACCTGCTGTGCGCGGCGCACGAGGGGCCGCTCGACCCGGCCGATCCGAACGACGCGCGGACGCTGGGCGCTGGCTGGCAGGCGGGCGCCGAGCGCCTCGTCGGCCTCGGCGAGCTGCGCGAGCGCGACGGGCGCTACCTGCCGCGCCGACCCGAGGAGTTCCCGGCCGCGCGCGTCTCGCTGCGCTCGGCCTCGCCCGACTCGGTCGCGATCGTCGACGCGGCCTCCGGCGAGCTGATCGGGACGACCGAGGCCGCGCGCGCGTTCACGACCGTCCACCAGGGGGCGGTCTACCTCCACCAGGGACGGACCTACGAGGTCGGGGCGCTCGACGTCGAGGGTCGCCGCGCGTTCGTCGCCCCCTTCAGCGGCGACTGGTACACGCAGCCCAAGAAGGAGACGGAGACGTCGATCGAGCGGCTGCTCGATCGCCGCGAGACGCTCGGCGTCCAGCTCTCCTTCGGCGAGGTGTCGGTGACCGACACGGTGCTCGCCTACCAGCGTCGCGGGCTCAGCGACCATCAGCCGATCGACCTCGTCGGCCTCGACCTGCCGACCACCACGTTCGCGACCCAGGCGCTCTGGTACGAGTTCGACGACGACCTGCTGCGGGACGAGTTCCCGCTCGAGCGGCTGCTCGGCTCGCTGCACGCGGCCGAGCACGGGCAGATCGCCGTGCTGCCGCTGATCGCGATGTGCGACCGCTGGGACATCGGCGGGCTCTCGACGAACTTCCACCCGCAGACGGGGCGCCCGACGATCTTCATCTACGACGGGCATCCCGGCGGGGTCGGGATCACGCGCCGCGGGTTCGTCGCGTTCGAGACCCTGGTCGAGGATGCCTACCGCCTGATCTCCGAGTGCCGCTGCCGCGACGGCTGCCCGTCGTGCGTGCAGTCGCCGAAGTGCGGCAACCTCAACGAGCCGCTCGCGAAGGCCGGGGCCATCGAGCTGATGGCGCGGATGATCGAGCGCTGAGGCTGGCCCGGCTCGTACCGGCGTGCAACAACGGGGCCGCCGGCTTGAGGGCGCGGCGACGGGCGCCGAGGGTTGGGGTGTATGCGCCCGCGCGTCCTCACGACCGGCGTCCTCGCCGCCCTGCTCGCACTCGCCGGGACGGCCGGCCCCACCACGGCGCTCGCCGGCGACGGCGGCGCCGAGCCGACGCGGTCCGCGGCCCTTCCCACCGCCGACGGCGGCGCCGAGCCCGTCCCGGGCGCCGGACGGGAAACCGGGGGCGCCTCGCCCGCTCCGCGAGCGGCGCGTCGGCACCCGGCGCGCTCCGTCCGGCTCGCCGTCACGCTCGCCGCGCCGGGCACCGGCCAGGCGGGCTCGCCCGTTCCCCTCTCCTACCGCATCGACGGCGAGGCGCTGCTGGCGCGCGTGCTCCTCGAGGTACGGCGCCGGGGCGTCCCGCCGCGGCTGATCGACCTCGGGCGCCAGCGCGTCGGCACGACGCTCGGCTACGACTGGCTGACACGGGTCGCCGGCCGCTACGTCCTCCACGTGCGCGCCAGCGCGACCGGCCGCGCACGCGGCGCGCGCGACCTCGCGCAGGCTCCGGTGCGCGTCGCTCCGACCCCGGCGCCGGCACTCTCGCCGACCGCCGACCCGCCGGCACCTCCGCCGCTCGCCGGCTTGCCGAGCATCGCTCCCGGCACGACCGACGGTCGCTTCCCGCTCGTCGGCACGCACGACTTCGGCCACGCCGACGCGCGCTTCGGTGTGCCGCGACCGGGGCACATCCATCAGGGCCAGGACGTCGTCGCCGCGGAGGGCACGCCGATCGTCGCGCCGCGCGCGGGGACGATCGTGCGCGTCGCCTACCAGGCGCACGGCGCCGGCCACTACGTGATCCTGCGCGACGCTCCCGCCGGCCGCGATCTCGTCTTCATGCACATGCGCTCGGGCTCGGTGGCGGTCGCCGAGGGCGACGCCGTGCGAATCGGGCAGCGACTCGGCGACGTCGGGCACACCGGGGACTCGAGCGGGCCGCACCTGCACTTCGAGATCTGGCAGGGCGGCTGGCGCGTCAAGGGCGGCGCGCCGATCGACCCGCTGCCCCAGCTCCAGCGCTGGGACGCGGGCGGCTAGCCGCGCGGCGCGGGCAGGCCCGGCGCTACGTGGCCGGCGGCACGTGGCAGACCGCCTCGACGTTGTTGCCGTCGGGATCGAGCACGAACGCGCCGTAGTAGCTCGGGTGGTAGTGGGCGCGCACGCCCGGGGGGCCGTTGTCGCGGCCGCCGGCC
>DAIOGP010000209.1:0-3332 GCA_036745135.1 Solirubrobacteraceae bacterium | reverse complement strand
GCGTGGTCTTCCCGGCCGCGCTCTCGGGCATCGTGGCCGCGGTCGTGCTCGGCGCCTCGCGCGCGGTCGGAGAGACGGTGATCGCGCTGATCGCGGCGGGGAACCTGCCGAACACCGGTATCCGGGTCGGCGAGTCCTACGAGACGATGACCGCGTTCATCGCCGCGACCGGCAAGGGCGACATCCCGACGGGCTCGCTCGAGTACAAGACGATCTTCGCCGTCGGCATGCTGCTGTTCGTGGCGACGCTGCTCCTGAACCTCATCTCGATCCGCTTCGTGCGGCGCTTCCGCGAGGTCTACGAGTGAGCACCCTCGAGCAGGGCCAGGCGGTGCCGGCTTCGCGACGCGGCGATCGCCTTCGCGACGGCGGCTTCCGCCTCGCGCTGCTGAGCTGCCTCGCGATCGCGATCGGGATGCTCGGCGTGCTGCTGTACACCGTCGCGAAGGACGGCCTCGGCGCCGTCAGCCTCGACTTCCTCACGAGCTTCGCCTCCTCGAACCCCAAGCGGGCCGGCGTCGAGGCGGCGCTCACCGGCACGCTCTGGCTGATGGCCGTGTGCCTCGTGTTCATCGTCCCGGTCGGCGTGGCGACGGCCGTCTACCTCGAGGAGTACGCCGATCGCCGGCGCTGGTGGAACCGCCTGATCGAGGTCAACATCCAGAACCTCGCCGCCGTCCCCTCGATCGTCTACGGGATCCTGGGGCTCGCCTACCTCGTACGCGGGCCGCTGTCGCTGGGGCGCGTGGTGCTCGCCGGCGGCCTGACGCTCGGCCTGCTCGTCCTGCCCGTCGTGATCATCGCGAGCCGCGAGGCGATCCGCGCCGTGCCGCCGTCGATCCGCGAGGGCGCGATGGCGCTCGGCGCGACGCAGTGGCAGACGATCTCGCGGCAGGTCCTCCCGGCCGCGATCCCCGGCATGGCGACGGGCACGATCCTCGCGCTGTCGCGCGCGATCGGCGAGACCGCGCCGCTGATCCTCGTCGGCGCGGCGACGTACGTCGCCTTCAACCCGAGCGGCCTGATGGACGGCTTCACGGCGCTGCCGCTGCAGATCTACAGCTGGCTGTCGCAGCCGCAGACCGAGTTCAAGCTCAAGGCGGCCGGCGCGATCGTCGTGCTGTTCGCGCTACTGCTCGCGATGAATGCAGTGGCGATCTGGCTGCGCAACCGGTATGAACGCAAGTGGTGACCGTCCTGACCGCGACGATTCCCCCAGGGGGCGAGGGTGGCTGAGCGAACCATGGATCCCGAGCAGACAGAACCGCAGCAGCCGCCAGGCGCCCCGCGACGCGCCGAGGCGGCCGTGAGCATCGTCCCGTCGCTCGCGGGCCGGCCCGCCGCCACCGCGGCGTCGCGCGAAGCCGTGTTCCGGCTCATGGGCGTGGGCGTGTCCTACGCCGGGAAGCCAGCCGTGCGCGACGTGAGCTTCGACGTCCACAAGCACGAGATCACGGCGCTGATCGGACCGTCCGGCTGTGGCAAGAGCACGCTCCTGCGCTGCCTGAACCGGATGAACGACCTGATCCTCACGGCGCGCGTGGAGGGCGAGGTGCGCTACCACGACGTGGACCTCTACGGCCCGGGCGTCGACCCCGTGCAGGTGCGCAAGAAGATCGGGATGGTCTTCCAGAAGCCCAACCCGTTCCCGAAGTCGATCTACGACAACATCGCCTTCGGCCCGCGCGTGCTCGGGATGTCCGGCGACATGGACGAGCTCGTCGAGGGCGCGCTGCGCCGCGCCGCGCTGTGGGACGAGGTCAAGGACCGGCTCAAGGAGAACGCCTACGGCATGTCCGGCGGCCAGCAGCAGCGCCTGTGCATCGCGCGGGCGCTCGCCACGGGGCCCGACGTGATCCTGATGGACGAGCCGTGCTCGGCGCTCGACCCGATCGCCACGGCGCGCATCGAGGACCTGATGCTCGACCTCAAGGACCGCTACTCGATCGTGATCGTGACCCACAACATGCAGCAGGCCGCGCGCGTCTCGGACATGACCGCGTTCTTCACCGTCGAGCTCGACGACGCGAGCGGGACGCAGCGCACGGGGCGGGTCGTCGAGTACGCGCCGACCGAGAAGATCTTCACGAACCCGGACGACTCGCGCACGGAGGACTACGTCACCGGAAAGGTCGGCTGATGGCGGGCGAGACGCGCGTCCACTTCCACGAGGAGCTGCGGCTCCTCGAGGAGCAGGCGCTGGGCGCGATCGACCTCGTGGTCGCGGCGATCGACCGCACGATCGAGGCGCTCGAGCACCAGGACGTCGAGCTCGCGGCGCTCGTGGTCGAGGACGACGATCGCATCGACGGCCGCTACCTCGACGTCCACCAGGGCGTGCTCTCCCTGCTCGCGCGCCAGTCGCCGGTCGCCGGCGACCTGCGCGTCGTGGCGGCGATCCTGCATCTGATCAAGCACGTCGAGCGGATCGGCGACCAGTGCGTGAACATCGCCAAGATGATCCCCCTCTCGGGCCACGAGCCGCCCGTCCAGGACCAGATGCTCGAGCGAATCGTGCGCATGGCGAACCTGTCACGCTCGCTCGTCGCGCAGGCCCGCCAGTCGTTCGCCAACCGCGACGTTGGGCTCGCCGAGGACCTCGGGCGCCAGGACGACGAGATCGACCGGCTCAACCGCGAGTGCTTCAACCTCGCGCTGGAGATCGAGCAGGACCCCGATGCGCGCGAGTGGGCGATGTACATGATGCTCGTCGCCCGCTGCATCGAGCGGATCGGCGACAACGCGGTCGACATCGGCGAGCAGACGGCGTTCGTCGTGACGGGGCTGTTCCGCGAGTTCGGCGACGCGTCGCACCCCGCTCAGCGCTGACGGCGTCGCGCCTCAGCCGAACCCGCTGCTGACGGCGCCGCTCAGCCGACGTGCGCGAGGTCGCGCTCGTTCTTGCGCTCGGCCGCTCGTCCCGGCGGACGCGGCTTGGGCAGCTGGCCTTCGACCCACATCGCGGCCAGCGCCGCGCGGGGGAAGCCGAGCGCCCCCTCGTAGAGCAGGTAGCGCGGTTCCCAGCGCGGGAAGAACTTCGCGTTGAAGCGGTAGAGGCTCTCGATCTGGAAGTACGGGTTGCCGAGCGCGACGAGGCGGCCGAGCACGCGGTCGCGCGGGCACGACGGGCTGTGCAGCAGGCGCGCGAACGAGGCGAAGTTGAGCGAGACCTCCTCGATGCCGTGCTCGCGCAGCAGGCCGATCGCCTCGGCGACGAGGAACTCGGTCAGCCCGTTGGGCGTGTCGCGCTCGCGGCGCATCAGGCTGAGCGACATCGCCGCGCGGCCGTAGGTGGGGACGAGGTGCAGGAAGCCGCGCGCGGTGCCCGTCTC
>DAIOGP010000208.1:0-3334 GCA_036745135.1 Solirubrobacteraceae bacterium | reverse complement strand
CCCCGGGCCACGAGGCGTTCACCGCGATGCGCGCTCGCGGCGCGAAGGTCACCGACATCGCGGTCATCGTCGTCGCGGCCGATGACGGCGTGATGCCCCAGACCGAGGAGGCGATCGACCACGCGCGCGCGGCCGAGGTGCCGATCCTCGTCGCCGTCAACAAGGTCGACAAGGAGGGCGCCGCGCCGGACAAGGTGCGCGCCGAGCTCGCCCAGCGCGGGCTGCAGCCCGAGGAGTGGGGCGGCGAGACGATCTTCTGCGACGTCTCGGCGAAGACCCACCAGGGCCTCGACTCCCTGCTCGACATGCTCCTGCTGATGAGCGAGGTCGAGGAGCTCAAGGCCAACCCGAGCGCCGAGGCGTCGGGCGTCGTCATCGAGTCCAAGCTCGATCCGGGCCGCGGCGCGGTCGTCACGGTGCTCATCCAGCGCGGCACCCTCAAGGTCGGCGACGCGTTCGTCGCCGGCGCGCACTGGGGCCGCGTCCGGGCGATGCACGACTTCACGGGCGAGCGCATCAAGCGCGCGCGCCCGGGCGAGCCCGTCGAGCTGCTCGGCTTCGACGGCGTGCCCGAGGCGGGGGAGTACGTACGCGTCGTGGAGAACGAGCGCCGCGCGCGGCAGCTCGCCGGAGAGCGCGCGAATCGCCTGAAGACCGAGTCGCTCGCGCGTCGCTCCGGCAAGAAGGTGTCGCTGGAGGACGTGTTCACGCTCGCGCGCGAAGGCCGCGTCAAGGACCTCAACCTCGTGCTCAAGGCCGACGTCTCCGGCTCGCTCGAGGCCGTCGAGGACGAGATCGCGCGCCTGCCGCAGGACGAGGTGGCCGTCAACGTGATCCATCGCGGCGTCGGCGGCATCAACGAGTCCGACGTGATGCTCGCCTCGGCGTCCGACGCGGTCGTGCTGGGCTTCAACGTGCGCCCGATCGCCGACGCGCGCATCGCGGCGGACCGCGAGCGCGTCGAGATCCGCACCTACACGGTGATCTACAAGGCGATCGACGAGCTGCGCGCGGCCATGCAGGGCATGCTCGAGCCCGAGGAGGTCGAGGACATCGTCGGTCAGGTTGAGGTGCGCGAGACCTTCCGCGCCTCGCGCGTCGGCGTGATCGCCGGCTCCTACGTGACCGAGGGCAAGGTCACGCGCGGCGCGAAGGTGCGGCTCGTGCGCGACGGCACCGTGGTCTACGACGGCGAGATCCTCAGCCTGCGGCGCTTCAACGAGGACGTCCGCGAGGTCGCGAGCGGTTTCGAGTGCGGGATCGTGCTCAAGGACTTCATGGACGTCAAGGACGGCGACGTGCTCGAGATCTACGAGACGAGACAGGTCGAGCGCGAGCTGGCGTGAGCGCGCCGGCGTTCGTCGTCGTGCTCATCATCGACCTCCACTTCCCCGAGGCCCACAGCCTCAAGGACAAGCGCCAGCAGCTCAGCTCGGTGAAGGCGCAGCTCACGCGGCGCCTCGGCGTCGCCGTCGCCGAGGTCGACCATCACGACCTGTGGCAACGTGCCACGCTGATCGCCGCGCTCGTGGGCGGTTCCGCGCGGCGGGTCGACGAGGCCGCCGACGAGGTCGTGCGCTGGCTGGACGCGCGCTTCCCGGCGGGCGTGAGCGTCGAGCGCAGGCTCGCGTCGATCGAGGACCTGCGGGGGATCGGCGCATGACGCGCGCGGGTGGCCCGCGAGGCGGGCGGCGCGTTGCACCGGTCGTTCGCATCGGGCGCGGCGACTAGGATGCCCGGCGAGCGGATGCGGCGTGTGGACGAGGCACTGAGGGAGGTGCTCGGCGGCGCCGTGCACGACCTCAAGGACCCTCGCATTGGCTTCGTCACCGTGACCAGCGTCAAGACAAGCTCGGATCTCCGCCATGCGCGCGTGTACGTGAGCGTGCTCGGCGAAGAGCGTGTCCGGGCCGGGACGCTCGACGCGCTCGCGTCCGCGCACGGCTACCTCCAGAAGCGGATCAGCTCCGAGCTGCGGCTCAAGCGCACCCCGACGCTCGACTTCGCCTACGACGACTCGATCGATCACGGCATGCGGATCGAGGAGCTGCTCGGCGCGCCACACGACGACGCGGACGAGCCGGAGCCGCCGCGATGAGCGGCGCCAACGGTGCGAGCGACGCGCGCGAGCAGGTGCTCGCCGAGCTGCGCGACGGCGAGAAGTTCTGCCTGCTGTCGCACGAGCACCCGGACGGCGACGCCCTGGGCTCGCTCGTGGCGATGCGGGGCATCCTGCGCGCGCTCGGCAAGGACGTGCTCGTGTTCGTGGCGCCGACCGAGTTCCCGCTGCCCGACGAGTACGGCTTCTTCGACTTCGGCGACGCGATCAGCGCGGCGCCCGCCGACGTCATGGAGCGCACGATCGTGTTCCTCGACTGCGGCAACCTCGATCGCAACCCGGCCGGCGGCGCCGTGCCGCCCGGGTCGCGGATCGTGAACATCGATCACCACCACGACAACACGCGCTTCGGCATCGTCAACCACGTCGTGTCCGACGCCTCGAGCACGGCCGAGATCGTCTGGGACCTGATGCACGGCCTCGGCGTCGCGCCGACGCTCGAGGTCGCCGAGGCGCTCTACGTCGGGCTCATCACCGACACCGGGCGCTTCATGTACGAGAACACGGGGCCGCGCGCGCACGTGATGGCGGCCGAGCTGATCGAGGCCGGGGTCGACGTCCACGCCGTGTACCACCGGATCTACGAGGGCATGCCGTTCGGCAAGCTCGCCCTGCTCGCCCGCGGGCTCGCCAACGTCGAGCGCCACGACGACGGGCTGCTCACGATCACCCGGCTGAGCCGCGCCGACTTCGAGGAGAGCGGCGCCGAGGAGAGCTACTCCGAGGGCGTGGTCGACCATCTGCGCTCGGTCAGGGGCACCGCGGTCGCCGGCCTCGTCCGCGAGCTGCTCGGCGACGGGAAGGACGGCACGCGCAAGGTCTCGCTGCGCGCGACCGACGACCGCGTCGACGTCTCGCGCATCGCACGTGAGCAGGGGGGCGGGGGGCATCGGCAGGCGGCGGGCTTCACGACCGACCTCGCCTGGGACGAGCTCGTCGACTTCATCCGCGGCGCGATCGCGGCGCAGCTCGGCGAGCTGGCCGCATCGCGTTGAGCGCCGCCGTCGCGGGCGCGATCCTCTGCGACAAGCCCGCCGGGATGACGTCGCACGACGTCGTGGCGCAAGTGCGCCGAGCGCTCGGCCGCGGCGCCAAGGTCGGCCATGCCGGCACGCTCGACCCGTTCGCCACGGGTCTGCTGATCGTGCTCGTCGGGGGCGCGACCCGCGCCCAGCGCTTCTTCATGGCGCTGCCCAAGAGCTACTTCGCGGTGGC
>DAIOGP010000207.1:0-3344 GCA_036745135.1 Solirubrobacteraceae bacterium | reverse complement strand
AGGGCGCGGGCGCGCGCGTCGTGACGCTCGACCTGCCGGCGTTCACGCTCGTCGGCGCGACGACGCGCACCGGCCTGCTCACGACGCCGCTGCGCGATCGCTTCGGCCTCCAGCACCGCCTCGAGCTCTACGGCGTCGAGGAGCTCGCGCGGATCGTCGGGCGCTCCGCGCGGATCCTCGAGATCGAGGTCGACGACGGCGGGGCGCACGCGATCGCCAGCCGCAGCCGCGGCACGCCGCGCGTCGCCAACCGGCTCCTGCGCCGCGTGCGCGACTACGCCGAGGTGCGCGGCGACGGCGTCGTCACCCAGCAGCTCGCCGCCGACGCGCTCGCGCTGCTCGAGGTCGACGACGCGGGCCTCGACCGCCTCGATCGCGACATCCTGCACGCGATCTGCGACAAGTTCGATGGCGGGCCGGTGGGTCTCTCGACGCTCGCGATCGCGGTCGGCGAGGAGGCCGACACGATCGAGGACGTCTACGAGCCCTACCTGCTGCAGTGCGGCCTGATCAAGCGCACGCCGCGTGGCCGGATGGCCACCGCGCGCGCATTCGCGCACCTCGGGCTCGAGCCTCCGACCGCGGGCCCGAGCCTCTTCTGAGTGGCCGGCGACCTCCGCGTGGCGCTTCTCTAACCTCTGAGTCGATGGCGCACCTGTTCATCTGCCCGAGCTGCGGCTTCCGCAGCAGCGCGAGCGAGCGCACCGCCGGCTTCCGCAACCAGCCCAAGGGCTGCTCGCGGTGCGGTTTCGCGTTCCTGTTCGAGCTGCTCGACGACTACTACCCGGCCCCCGACGCCGCGTTCTTCGTGTGCGACAGCGCGGGCCGCGTGATCGGCTGCGGGCGCGGCTCGTTCGAGCTCACCGGGCTCGGCGAGGAGCGCGTGATCGGCCGCCCCGTCGGCGAGGTGCTCGGCCTCGACTTCGAGGACGGCGAGGACCATGTCGGGACCGTGCTCGAGTGGGGGGTGCGGGCGCTCGAGAAGCCGGTCGTCGTGCACGCCGAAGGAGACATCCCCGCGAAGGCGAAAGCCGACCTGTTCCCCGCTTACGACGACGACGGTGGGCTGCTGCTCGTGTTGACGCCCGAGAAGTAGCATCCACCGTCTTTTTTCATGACTGAGCGCCGCCGCAACCTCTTCATCCTCCTCGTGGTCGTCGGCCTGCTGGCCGGCTCGCTGGCCGTCATCGCGACGAAGAAGACGCGCCTCGGGCTCGACCTCAAGGGCGGCGTCGAGCTCGTCTACGAGGGGCGCCCGACGCCCCAGCAGCCGAAGGTCACGACCGAGGCCCTCGCGCGGACCGTCGACCTCGTGCGCGAGCGCGTCAACGCGCTCGGCGTCTCGGAGTCCGAGGTCCAGCAGGCGGCGAGCAACCAGATCGTCGTCAGCCTGCCCGACTTCAAGGACACCAAGCGCGCCCAGAAGCAGGTCGGCTCCACCGCGCAGCTCGCGTTCTACGACTGGGAGACGAACGTCATCGGCGCCAGCGGCAAGCCCGACGCGACCCAGGCCGACTCGCCGCTGCCGCTCTACCAGGCCGTCAAGCGCGCGGCGCAGGTCGCGCCGGTCACGACGCCGACGCCGACGGTCAAGGGCGACACCCTGTACCTGTTCGACAAGGGGGCGAAGAAGCTGCTCGCCGGCCCGGCCGAGACACGTGCCGACCTGCTCGCCGAGCTCCCGACCCAGCGCGCCCCGGCGAACAGCGAGGAGCTGATCGTCCACCAGGGCACGCTCGTCGTGCAGTCCGAAGCGCCGCGCAACCTGGCGAAGGGCGTCAAGGCGCCGCCGCCGCAGTACTACGTGATCCGCGATCGCCCCGCGCTGCTCGGCAGCGACGTGAAGAACCCCGAGCAGAGCTTCGACAACACGTTCGGGACGAACGAGCCCAACGTGACGTTCGACTTCACGGGCAAGGGGCGCAAGCAGTTCCAGACGGTCACCCGCGCGATCTCCCAGCGCGGCGCCGACGTCGGCACCGACCAGCGCTTCGCGGCGGTGCTCGACAACAAGATCATCACGCGTCCGACGATCGACTTCCGGCAGTACCCGGACGGCCTCGACGGCGTCGGCGGCACGCAGATCTCGGGCAGCTTCACGATTGAGAGCGCGCAGGACCTCGCCAAGCTGCTGAAGATCGGCGCGCTGCCGATCAAGCTCAAGCCGATCTCGAGCTCCACGGTCTCCGCGACGCTCGGCAAGCAGGCGCTCGACCAGGGGCTCAAGGCCGGCATCGTGGGCCTCGCCATCGTGGCGTTCTTCCTGCTCCTCTTCTACCGCGTGCTCGGCGTGATCGCCGTCACGGCACTGGGCGTCTATGCGCTCTACTTCTTCGCGCTGATCAAGCTGATCCCGATCACGCTGACGCTGCCGGGCATCGCCGGCCTGATCCTCACGATCGGCGTCGCGGCCGACGCGAACATCGTCATCTTCGAGCGGGTCAAGGAGGAGATCCGCGCCGGGCGCTCGATCCCGGCCGGCATCGCCGCGGGCTACAAGCGCGGCTTCTCGACGATCCTCGACGCGAACGTCGTCACGATCATGACCGCGTTCATCCTCTTCATCCTCGCCACGGCCGGCGTCAAGGGCTTCGCGTTCACGCTCGGCCTGGGCACGATCGTGTCGCTCTTCACCGCGGTGCTCGCGACGCAGGCGATCCTCGGCACGATGGGCCGCTCGCGCGTGATCGGGCATCCGTCGGCGCTCGGCGCGGGCCCGCAACGGCGCCGCTGGACGTTCGACTTCATGGGCGCCTCGCGCTGGTTCTTCTCGATGTCGGGCATGATCCTGCTCGTCGGCGCGCTGGCGATCGGCGGCAAGGGCCTCAACTTCGGCATCGACTTCAAGTCCGGCACGCGGATCAAGACGGCCTTCACGCAGCCGGCGAACGAGTCCCAGATCCGCTCGGTCCTGACCGGGCAGGGCTACGGCGACGCGAAGATCCAGCGGATCCAGGAGAAGGGCGGCAAGCTCGGCCCGAACGCGTTCCAGATCTCGACGCCGCAACTGGGCCCCGACAAGGTCGAGGCGGTCCGGGCGGCGCTCGACCGGCGCTTCGGGATCGACCGCACGAAGACGTCCGTCGACTCGATCGGGCCCACGTTCGGCAAGACGGTCGCCAACAGCGCCCTGCTGGCGATCATCGCGTCGCTGCTCGTGATCTCGGCGTACATCGCGATGCGCTTCGAGTGGAAGTTCGCCGTGCCGGTGCTGATCGCCCTGATGCACGACATCCTGATCACGGGCGGCGTCTACTCGCTGACGGGGCGTGAGGTGACGACCTCGACCGTCGCGGCGCTGCTGACGATCCTCGGCTTCTCGCTCTACGACACGATCATCGTGT
>DAIOGP010000206.1:0-3374 GCA_036745135.1 Solirubrobacteraceae bacterium | reverse complement strand
GCGGCGACCCACGCGCACTCGCGCAGACCGACGCGCGACCCGCTCGGGCCCGCCTCCGGCGGCACGAGTCGATTACTCAGGCCCGTGGCCCGGTTGTCTCGTTGCGCGCAGCAGCGGAGAGTCACAGCGGGCACTCGACGGCCTCAGGCCGACGCGGCGCTGGCCGAGCGGGCGGCGCCGGCGCCGCCCTCCTCCGCGAGCGCGACGACCGGCTGGTCGAAGCGCCAGTCGTGCCCGTCCGGCGACCAGCCGGGGCCGCGGAACACGTAGCCGAAGCGCTCGCGCCAGCTGCGCGCGCGGCGCACGTCGTGGCCGATCGCGGCGAACTCATGGAACGCCACGCGCAGCGGGTTGCGCGTCTCGATGTTCTTCGTCAGCCCGTACACGACGCGCTCCTCCTCGCCCTGGAAGGAGCCGAAGATCCGATCCCAGACGATCAGGATCCCGCCGTAGTTGCGGTCGAGGTACTTCTTGTTCGCCCCGTGGTGGACGCGGTGGTGCGAGGGCGTGTTGAAGACGAGCTCGAACGGCGCCCACAGGCGGCCGATCCGCTCGGTGTGGATCCAGAACTGGTAGATCAGGCTCACGGCCTGCTGCGTGAGGATCATCCACGGCTTGAAGCCGAGCAGCGCGAGCGGGATCCAGAACGGCCAGGCGAGCATCGGCGTCCACTTCTGGCGCAGCGCCGTCGAGAGGTTGAAGAAGCGGCTCGAGTGGTGGACGACGTGGCCGGCCCAGAAGAGCCGGACCTCGTGGCTGACGCGGTGGAACGCGTAGTAGCAGAGGTCCTCGGCGAAGAACAGGATCACGAACGCCCACCACGCGCTGTCGGGCATCCGCAGCGGCGTCAGCTCGTAGAGGCCCGCGTAGGTCACGACGACGACAGCACGCCAGACGAAGCTGATCGCGACGTTGCCGAGCCCCATCGTGAGGCTCGTGGCCGTGTCGGCCCCCTCGTAGCCGATCAGCCCGTCGTCGTCGTCGTGCGCGATGCGGAACGAGATCGCCTCGGCGACCAGCAGCAGGACGAACGCGGGGATGGCGTAGTAGAGGAGCTCGGCCATCAGACGGGACGGGCGCTGGACATCGCTCCCGCCAGTTGTACCAGTCCCGGGAGCGTCAACCCACGAGCCCGTCGGCCCGCGCGGCCTCGACCATCGCGCGCAGCGTGGCCTGGGCGTCGTGGCGCGGGCGCCAGCGCAGCTCGCTGCGGGCCTTGCGCGTGTCCATCAGCACCGACTCGCGCAACGCGTTGATCCACTGCGCCTCGGCCGGGAGGAACGGGAGGCGCGCCACGACCTCCGAGGCGGCCTCGATCGCGGCGCGCGGCAGCGGCACCGCGTACCAGCCGAGCTCGCGGGCGAGGTCGGAGAGCGTGATCTCGCCCGCGCCGGCGATGTTGTAGACGCCCGGCGCCCCGCGGCCGAGGACCGCGGCGCGCACGGCGGTCGCGACGTCGTCGTGGTGGACGAGCTGGAAGCGCGTGCCCGGATCGAGCATCACCGGGCTCAGGATCGGCATCGCGTCGAGCAGCGAGCGCACGGGCCCGGGAAGCCGCTGGGCGAGCGCGACGGCCGGCATGCGCTCGACCAGGATCTGCGCGTCGGGCCCGGCGACGATGCACGGCCGCAGGACGTAGGCATCGGTGCGCGTGCCGGCGAGCGTCAGCGCCAGCAGCGCCTCGACCTCGGCCTTCTGCTCGGAATACGGATGTCGATCGGTCCCCCGTGGCGGCACGTCCTCCGTCAACAGCTCGGGATTGTCGGCGTGGAAGCCGTAGGCCGCGACCGACGACGTGTAGACGAGCCGCCGCGCCCCGGCGGCGACGGCCGCCTCGAAGACGTTGCGCGACCCCTCGAGGTTGATCCGCCGGCTCTCGGCGCGCCCGCCGATGATGATGAACGCGAGGTGGACGACGACGTCCGCGCCGGCGACGAGCCGGTCCACCGCGGCGCGGTCGAGCACGTCCCCCTGCCGGTACTCGGTCTTGCGCCAGCCGTGCGCCGCGGGGTCGAACGGGCGCCGCGCCATGCCCACGATCCGCCCGACCGCGCGCGCGCGCTCGAGCGCCCGCACGACGGCGACGCCGATCTCGCCCGTGGGCCCCGTGACCGCGACGGTCAGCGCCATGGCGCGGTTCTATCCGATCGAGCGTCCCGACGCCACGTCGCGCGCTCGAACGGGCTGCTCATCGGGTCCGCGTGCGCCCGTGAAGGCGCTCGTCCATGCGTCCGCTGGCTATCAAGCGCCAGGGGCGGCCGGTCGATGCATGTCGCGCGGAACCTCGCGGCCGACCGGGCCGCGTGACCGCGCAACTTCGCACGATGCCGACGACAGCCCAGCCGAGCAGGTCCCCGAACGCGCGACCGCGGTCATCCGCGGTCACGAGCGAGCGCGGCTTCGGCCTGATCGAGGTGATGGTCGCGGCGCTGCTGCTCGCGATCGGCCTGCTGGCCACCGTCCAGATCGTCGACCAGGCCAACGCGTCGAGCGCCGTCACCCGGGCGCGCGAGGGCAGCACGAACGTCGTGCGACAGGTCGTCGAGGGCGTCAACTCGCTGCCGTACACCTCGCTCACCCCGGGCACCATCGACACCCAGCTCCAGTCGATTCCCGGGCTCGCCGATGCGAGCGGCGCCGCCGGCTGGCAGGTCGTCCAGCGGGGCGTCACCTACACGCTCGCGACGACGATGTGCACGGTCGACGACCCGCGCGACGGCAAGGGCGCCCAGGACGCGACGTTCTGCGCGAGCTCAGGCCCCGCCGGGACGACCGACATCTTCCCCGCCGACTACCAGCGCGTGACGACCACCGTGAGCTGGCGCGTGAACTCGAAGAACTACAGCGCCCAGGTCGTCGCCGTCATCACGCCCCGCCAGACGGCGGACGTGCCGCAGGTGACGGCACTCACGAGCTCGAGCGCCTCGCCGATCACGAGCGCGCTCGCCTCCGTGTCGTTCACCGTGACGACCATGGGCAACACGGCGGGCGTCGTCTGGAGCGTCGACGGGTCCCAGCGCGGCCTGGCGTCCGGGAGCGGCACGAGCTGGACCTTCAGCTGGCCGATCTCGACGCTCGTCGACGGCGACTACGTCGTCGGCGCGCGCGCGTACGACGCGAACGGGCGCCTCGGCAGGCCGGTCTCGATCACCTTCCGACTCAACCGCAACGCGCCCAGCACCCCGCTGAGCTTCGTCGGCGGGCGCAACGGCAGCCAGGTCGAGGCCGAGTGGTACGCCGGGAGCGAGCGCGACATCGTCGGCTACCACGTCTGGCGGCAGTCGATGACGCCCGCCGGAGCGGTGCAGGGCCCGCTGACGTGCGGCGGCACGACGCTGCCGACGGTGCTCAACTGCATCGACACGTCGCCGATC
>DAIOGP010000205.1:0-3384 GCA_036745135.1 Solirubrobacteraceae bacterium | reverse complement strand
CACATGCGGATGCGCAAGCTGCGCGGCCCGCACATGAAGAAGTCGATGCCCTTCGAGCCCTTCCGCACCCACACGCAGCCCGTGAACCTCGCGGACCTCGAGGAGCGCTTCGACGCCGGCGCCGAGGTCACGCCCGAGACGCTGCGCGCCAAGGGCCTGGCCACGCGCCGCGACATCCCGGTGAAGATCCTCGCGCGCGGCGAGCTCGGCAAGTCGCTCACGGTCCACGCCCACGGCTTCAGCGCGACCGCGCGCGCACGCATCGAAGCCGCCGGCGGCAGCTGCACACTGCTCGAGAGCTAGTCACGAGGGGGCCCCGAGGTGCTCGCGACGATCCTCAAGGCGTTCACGGTTGGCGAGATTCGCAAGAAGCTCGCGTTCACGGCGCTGCTGCTCGGCCTCTACCGATTCGGCTCGCACCTCCCGGTGCCGGGCCTGAACGCGTCGGCGATCGACTCGATCCAGAAGAACCTGAGCGGCAACAACATCCTCAGCTTCCTCAACCTGTTCTCCGGGGGCGGCCTGTCCCGCTTCGCGGTCTTCGCGCTCGGGATCATGCCCTACATCACCGCGTCGATCATCCTGCAGCTGCTGACGGTCGTGGTGCCGTCGCTCGAGAAGCTGCAGAAGGAGGGCGAGGTCGGGCAGGCGCGCATCACGCAGTACACGCGCTACCTGACCGTCGGCCTGGCGCTCGCCCAGTCGATCGGCTACGTCTTCCTGTTCCGGTCCTTCGGCCGCGCAGCGGGAACGAACGTGATCTCCGACTTCACGGCTCCGCGCGTGTTCCTGATCGTGATCTCGCTGACGGCGGGCACGGTGCTGCTGATGTGGATGGGCGAGCTGATCACCCAGCGCGGCATCGGCAACGGGATCTCGCTGATGATCTTCGCCAGCATCGTCTCCCGCCTGCCCAACGGGGTCCAGGCGTGGTGGACGAACCCCGACCAGGTCTTCAAGGTCATGATGCCGTTCATCGGCCTGGCCGTGATCGCGGCGATCGTGTTCGTGCAGGAGGGCCAGCGGCGGATCCCGGTGCAGTACGCCAAGCGCGTGATCGGCCGCCGCATGAGCGGCGGCGGGCAGACCTACCTGCCGCTGCGGGTCAACATGGCGGGCGTGATCCCCGTGATCTTCGCCGCCAGCCTGATGGCGTTCCCGCCGACCGTCGGCCAGCTGATCAACACGCCGGCGGCGCGCGACTTCTCGAACTTCCTGCGGCCCAGCGGCTGGGCCTACGTCGTCGGCGAGTCGCTCTTCATCATCCTCTTCACGTACTTCTACACCGCGGTCACGTTCAACCCTGTCGACCAGGCCGACAACCTGAAGAAGTACGGCGGGTTCATCCCCGGCGTGCGACCGGGACGGCCCACGGCCGAGTTCCTCGACCGCATCCTCGCGCGGCTGACCTTCCCCGGTGCGCTCTACCTCGCCGCCGTCGCTGCGCTGCCGACCATCCTGATCAACCAGACGAGCGCGAACTTCTTCTTCGGCGGCACCTCGATCCTGATCGTCATCGGCGTCGCGCTGGACACGATGAAGCAGCTCGAGGCGCAGCTGATGATGCGCAACTACGAGGGCTTCCTGAAGTAGGCTCGGGCCGGTGTCCGAGCTCAACCTGATCCTGCTCGGCCCGCCCGGGGCCGGCAAGGGAACGCAGGCCCAGCGACTGGTCGGCGATTTCCGGCTCGCCTACGTGGCGACCGGCGACATGCTGCGCACCGCGGTCGCGGAGGGCACGGCGGTCGGGACGAAGGCCGCGCCGTTCGTCGAGGCCGGCGAGCTCGTGCCCGACGACGTGATCATCGAGATGATCCTCGAGCGCATCGGGCGCGAGGACTGCCAGGACGGCTTCATCCTCGACGGCTTCCCGCGCAACCGAGCCCAGGCGGAGGCGCTCGACGAGGCGATCGCCGGGCTCGGGCGCCGCCTGACGGCGGCCCTCCTGATCGAGGTTCCCGACGAGGAGGTCGTGCGGCGCCTCGCCGGCCGGCGGGTCAGCGTCAAGACCGGTCGCGTCTACCACGTGGAGTTCGACCCGCCCAAGCACGAGGGGCGCTGCGACGTCGACGGCTCGCGCCTGATCCAGCGCGACGACGACAAGCCGGAGACCATTCGGCGCCGGCTCGAGATCTACCACGAGCACACCAGGCCGCTCGAGGACTACTACCAGGAACGTGGCCTGCTGCGCACGTTCGACGGCACGCGCAGCCCGACCGAGGTCCACGACCACATCCGTGCGACCCTCGCGACGCTGCGCCTCGAAGAGACGCTTTGATCGTCAAGAAGTCCCCCGAGGAGATCGAGAAGATGGCCGCCGCGGGGGCGATCCTCGTGCGCACGCTGGAGCTGCTCGAGAAGAAGATCCGCCCCGGGGTCACGACCGCCGATCTCGACGCCGCTGCCGAGCGCTACATCCGCTCGCAGGGCGCGACGCCCGCCTTCAAGGGCTACCGCGGATTCCCCGGCTCGATCTGCGCCTCGCCCAACTCGATGGTGGTCCACGGCATCCCCGGTCCGTACGAGCTCTCGCGCGGCGACATCGTCTCGATCGACGTCGGCGTGGTGCACGACGGCTGGGTCGCCGACGCCGCGCGCACGTTCGCCGTCGGCGCGGTCTCGCCGGTCGCGCGCAAGCTGCTGCGCACGACCGAGGAGGCGCTGATGGCCGCGGTCGCGCAGTGCCGCGTCGGCAACCACCTCGGCGACGTCTCGCACGCCGTCCAGGCGCACGTCGAGGCGGCCGGGTTCTCGGTGATCCGCTCGCTCGTCGGCCACGGCATCGGGCGCGACATGCACGAGGAGCCGCAGATCCCGAACTACGGGCAGGCCGGTCGCGGCCCGCTGCTCGAGCCCGGGATGGTGCTGGCGGTCGAGCCGATGGTGAACGCCGGGCGCCATGCCGTGCGGGTCGGCGACGACCATTGGGCGATCTACTCGCAGGATGGGTCGCTGGCTGCGCACTTCGAGTTCACGGTGGCGATCACCGAGGCCGGGCCGCGGATCCTCACCCCATGGCACCTGCCGGCCGAGGCGCGCGCGGCCGCCGCCGGCTGACGTGTCCGCGTCGCGCCGCCGGGCCGCGAGCCCGCGCCGGCAGAGGCCGGCGTACCGGTTTTCGGGCGATCGTCGGTGCGAGGCCACCGGCGACCCGAGCCCGGCCGCGGGCGCGGAGCGCCCGACTCGCCACCAAGCGCCGCGCGGTGGCGCTTGCTAGGATTCGCCGTCGCGCCGGGGCGTCTCTCCGTGCTGCGCCTCGTCCGCCTGGGATCGCGGTCGGCCGGCCCCCGAGGGCACGGGCGGCCGCCCGTGAACCATCGAAAGGGAACATGAAAGTACGTCCGTCGGTCAAGCCGATGTGCGAGAAGTGCAAGATCATCCGGC
>DAIOGP010000204.1:0-3392 GCA_036745135.1 Solirubrobacteraceae bacterium | reverse complement strand
GGACGCGCGCCGGGTGCGCGACGACCTGGCCCAGCGCCGCTGCGCGCCCCGCCGCGGTCGCCGCCAGCCGCGGCGCGAGCGGGGCGAGCGCGACGGCCAGCAGGCGCGTGAGCTGCAGCGACCGCCGCGCGTAGGCGAGCTCGCGGGCGTTCCAGAACCCGGCCGGTGACAGCGCGGTCACCGACCGTGCGCGGCCGGCCTTGGCCAGCTCGAGCGCGACCCAGCCACCGAGCGAGTTGCCGCCGACGTGGGCGCGCTCGAGCCCGAGCTCGTCGAGGAACGCGCCGACGGCACCGGCCAGCGCCCCGGGCGAGGGCACCTCGGAGCTCGGCAGCGGCGGCGAGGCGCCGAAGCCGGGCAGGTCGATTGCGATCACGTCGCGCTCGCCGGCGAGCCGGTCGAGCACGGGCGTCCAGACCTGCCACTGGCTGCCGATCCCGTGGATCAGGAGCAGCGGCTCGCCGCTGCCGCGGCGCTCGTGGGCGATCGCCATGGCGGGAGCCTAGCCAGACCGGGCTTGGACATCCCGGCCAAGGCCTCGCCGACCGGATTGCGCCCACGACCGACTGGAAGGGCGGTCGCGCCCGGGTATCGTTGTACGGAGTGGCGCAGTGCCCGACCGACGCGAAGGGGTGATACGGGATGGCCACGACCGAGCGGCACGTCGCGACCGGCAGTCTGCAGGAGCTCGCCAAGGCGCACCTGTGGATGCATTTCACGCGCATGGGCGCCTACGCCGAGCACGAGATCCCGATCATCGTGCGGGGGGAGGGCTGCTACGTCTGGGACGAGCACGGGAAGCGCTACCTCGACGGCCTCTCGTCGCTCTTCTGCGTGAACATCGGCCACGGGCGCGGCGACGTCGTCCAGGCGGGCGCCGATCAGGCCAAGGAGCTCGGCTACTACTCGACCTGGACCTTCGCCCATCCGCCCGCGATCGAGCTCGCCGCGCGGCTGGCGGCGCTCGCTCCCGGCGACCTCAACCGCGTGTTCTTCACGAGCGGGGGCGCGGAGTCGGTCGAGTCGGCGCTGAAGCTCGCGCGCCAGTACCACAAGCTCACCGGGCATCCGAACAAGACGAAGTTCATCGCGCGCGAGATCGCCTACCACGGCACCACGCTCGGGGCGCTGGCCGCCACGGGGATCCCCAACCTGCGCGAGCCGTTCGAGCCGCTCGTGCCGGGCGGCTGCCACGTGCCGAGCACGAACCTCTACCGCCTGCCCCGCCACATGACCGCGCACGACCTCGCGGAGACGATCCGCGACCGGATCCTGTTCGAGGGCCCGGACACCGTCGCCGCGGTGATCCTCGAGCCCGTGCAGAACGCCGGCGGCTGCTTCACGCCGCCGGAGGGCTACTTCCAGCGCGTGCGCGAGATCTGCGACGAGTTCGACGTGCTGCTGATCTCCGACGAGGTCATCTGCGCCTTCGGACGCTTGGGTCACTGGTTCGGCTGCGAGCGCTACGACTACCTGCCGGACATCATCACGGTCGCCAAGGGGCTCACGAGCGCCTACGCGCCGATGGGAGCCCTGCTCGCCACCGACCGCGTCGCCGCGCCGTTCGACGAGGGGACCAATGGGTTCATGCACGGCTACACGTTCGGAGGGCACCCCGTGGCGGCCGCGATCGCGATGGCCAACCTCGACGTCTTCGAGCGCGAGGGGATCCTCGAGCACGTGCGCGCCCACGAGGCCGACCTCCGCGCGATGCTCGAGTCGCTGCGCGACATCCCGATCGTCGGCGACGTGCGCGGGGCCGGGTACTTCCACGCGATCGAGCTGGTCAAGGACCGCAGCACGAAGGCCGAGTTCGGCGACGACGAGGCCGAGACGCTGCTGCGCGGCTTCCTCTCCGGCGAGCTCTACCGGCGCGGCCTGATCTGCCGCGCCGACGACCGCGGCGACCCGGTCATCATGCTCGCGCCGCCGCTGATCGCCGGACCCGAGCAGTTCGCCGAGATCGAGGCCGTGCTGCGCCCCGTCCTCGAAGAGGCCTCCGAGCGCATGCACGTCACGGGCTGACGGGAGCACGATGCTGACCGTCCGGGACCTGCTGCGCGATCTCGACATCACCCCGCTGGCCGGCGAGGCGAACCTCGACACGCCGGTGCGCTGGGTCCACATCACCGAGCTGCCGGACCCGACGCCCTGGCTGTCTGGCGGCGAGTTGCTGCTCACGACCGGCATGCAGCTCGGGACCGCGCGCGAGCAGCGCGAGTTCGTCGCGCGGCTCGCGGATCACCAGCTGGCAGGCCTCGGCGTGGGCACCGGGTTCGCGCACAAGTCCGTGCCCAAGGCGCTGCTCGCGGCCGCGCGCGAGCGCGGCTTCCCCGTCTTCGAGGTTCCCTACGACGTGCCGTTCATCGCGATCACCGAGAAGGCGTTCGCGCGGCTCGTGAACGAGCAGTACGCCGTCCTCCAGCGCTCGATCGCCGCCCACGAGCGCCTCGAGCGGATCGTCCTCTCCGAGCGCGGGCTCGAGGCGGTCGCGGGCGCGCTCGCGTCGCTGATCGGCGGCGCCGCGCTCGTGTTCGACGCGCGCGGCGAGGTGCTCGCGCAGCACACGTTCAGCCGCGCATTGGACGCCGGCCTCGAGGCCGAGCTCCACACGGAGCTGCGCGCCCGGATCCGCGCCGGCGCGGCGCGCAGCTTCGTGCCGAGCAACGAGGACCTGGCCGGACGCACGCTCGCGCTGCCCGTGATGGCGACGGGCGAGCCCGACGCCGCGGGCGGCGTCCCGCAGGCCTGGCTCGTCGGCGTCAAGGACGGCGGAGGCCTCTCGGAGTTCGACCGGCTCACGCTCCACCAGGCGGTCACGATCGTCGCGCTCGAGCTGCTGCGGCGGCGCGTCGGCGAGGAAACCGAGCGGCGGCTGGCCGGCGACGTCCTCTCGGAGGTGCTGAGCGGCGAGCTCGCCGGAAACGAGCTCGGCCGCCGGCTCGAGCCGTTCCGGCTCGGCGACCGGGTCGGCGCGCTCGTGCTGGCCCCGGAGCGCAATGCGCTCGCCGCCTGCGAGGCGGCGCTCGCGGCGGCGCTGCGCGACGAGGCCGCCGACGGGCTCGTCGCCGCGGCAGGGCCGCTCGTCTGCGCGCTGCTGCCGGGCGGGTCGGACGAGGCCGCCTTCGCGCTGGCCGAGCGGCTGCACGGCCGCGTGTGCGACGCGCTCGGCACGAGCGTGCCCGGCGGCGCCGGCCGCCCGGTGGCCGTCGGCGCGTTGCGCCAGAGCTACCACGAGGCGCGCTGCGCGCTCGAGGCCCGAGCCCTGATCGGCGGCCAGCGCGCCGATCAGGCCACCGGGGCCCAGGGCAAGGCGAACGGCGCCAACGGCGCGGCGCGCGTCGCCGACGCGGGCGACGGCGTGCGCCCGGGCGTCGCGACGTTCCGCGATC
>DAIOGP010000203.1:0-3415 GCA_036745135.1 Solirubrobacteraceae bacterium | reverse complement strand
GGGGTCAGCGAGAGGATCTTCTCGACGTCCTCGAGGAAGCCGAGGTCGAGCATCTCGTCGGCCTCGTCGAGCACGACGAAGCGGCACGAGTGCAGCATCAGCGAGTGGCGCGAGATCAGGTCGAGCACGCGCCCGACCGTGCCGACGACGACCTGGCCGCCGAGCTTGAGCTGCGCCTGCTGGGTGCGGATCGGCGCGCCGCCGAAGACGGCGACCACGTCCACGCCCTTGCGCGCCCCGTAGGCGCGCAGCGCCTGCGTGACCTGGATGCAGAGCTCGCGCGTGGGCGTCAGCACGAGCGCCTGGATCTCCTGCTCCCCGGGATCCGTCGCCTGCAGCAGCGGCAGGCCGAAGGCGGCGGTCTTCCCGGTGCCGGTCTGTGCCTGGCCGATCACGTCCTGGCCCTGGAGCAGCAGCGGGATCGTCTGCTCCTGGATCGGGCTGGGGGTCTCGTAGCCCACGTCACGCAGCGCGGCAAGCAGGGGCTCGGACAGGCCGAGGTCGGCGAAAGTGGTCATCGGGCCGAGGGAGGTTACGCGCTGGGGTCGAGCAGCACCTTGCCAGTGGTGCGCCGGGCGGCGAGATCGACCTGCGCGCGGGCCGCCTCCGCGAGCGGATACGCCGGCCCGACGACGGCGCGCAGCTCACCGCTCCCGACGCGCGCGAAGAGGTCGGCGAGCGCCGCGTCGACCATCTCCGGGCGCCCCAGGCAGTGCATCAGCCAGAAGCCGACGACCGCCTTCGAGCCGCGCATCAGCGCCCCCGTCTGGACCTCGTTGGCCTCCTGCGACGCGTTCCCGTAGGCGACGAGCCGGCCGAACGGCGCGAGCGCGGCGAGCGACTGCGTGAAGACCTCGCCGCCCGCCATCTCGAGCACGACGTCGACCCGGCGCCCGTCGTTGGCCTCGATCAGCCGCTCCTTGAGGCCCTCCGGCGAGGCGTCGAGCGCGGCGTCCGCGCCGCGCTCGAGCGCGAGCCGGCGCTTGTCGTCGGTCGAAGCGGTGGCGATCACGCGCCCGGCGCCGAGCGGCTTGGCGAGCTGCACGGCGAGCGAGCCCACGCCGCCCGCGGCCGCGTGGATCACGACCGACTCGCCCGGGCGGATGCGCGCCGACGTCGTGAACAGGTGCCAGGCGGTGAGGCCCTGGAGCAGGATGGCGAGCGCCGTGCCGTCGTCGACGCCCTCGGGGATCGGGAACGTCAGCGCCGCCGGCGCCACGACGTACTCGGCGTAGCCGCCGGTGCCGCACAGCGCGACGACGCGCTCGCCGGTGTCCTCGCGCACGCCCGCGACCTCGGCGCCCGGGATCATCGGCAGCTCGGCCGCCGCCAGGTACGAGTTCGTGCGCTGGTGCGTGTCGGCGAAGTTCAGCCCGGCGCGGCTGACGCGGATCAGGACCTGCCCCTCGCCGGCCACCGGCGTCGGCAGCTCGACGAGCTCGAGCACCTCGGGTCCGCCGAACTCCCGCATCTGGATCGCGCGCATCGAGGCGGGACCCTAGTTGGTCGCGGTGGGGCAGCGTCTCCCCGCTACGCTTCGCCGCTCATGAGCCTGACCGTCGTCGGATCCATCGCGTTCGACGCCGTCAAGACCCCGTTCGGCGAGCGCGAGCGGATGCTTGGCGGCTCGGCCGTCCACTTCTCGCTCGCGTCGAGCTTCTTCACCGACGTGCACGTCGTCGGCCCGGTCGGCGAGGACTTCGGCGAGGACGAGTACGCGGTGCTCCACGCGCGCGGGGTCAACACGGACGACATCGAGCGCGTGCCGGGCGGCCGGACCTTCTTCTGGCGCGGCCACTACGAGTACGACCTCAACACGGCCCACACCGACGACACGCAGCTCAACGTCTTCGGCGACTTCCGGCCCAAGCTGTCCGAGGCCTCGCGCGGCGCCGACGTGCTGTTCCTCGCGAACATCCAGCCCGACCTCCAGCGCGAGGTGCGCGAGCAGTGCGAGCGCGCCCGCTTCGTCGCGCTCGACTCGATGAACCTGTGGATCGACGTCGCGCGCGACGCGCTCGTGCGCACGATCGCGGGCGTCGACTGCGTGCTGATGAACGACGCCGAGCTGCGGATGCTGACCCAGAAGCCGAACCTCCTGCAGGCGGCGCGCGAGGTGATGGCGATGGGGCCGACCGTCGTGGTGGCCAAGCAGGGCGAGTACGGCGCGGCGATGCTCACCGAGGAGGGCTTCTTCAGCCTCCCCGGCTACCCGCTGGAGACGGTGCTCGACCCGACGGGCGCGGGCGACTCCTTCGCGGGCGGCTTCGTCGGCTACATCGCCGCGCACCCCGAGGAGCCGGTCGAGCACGACCTGCTGCGCCGGGCGATGGCCTACGGCACGGCGCTCGCGTCGTTCAACGTCGAGGAGTTCGGCACCGAGCGGGTGCGCCGGCTGACCGCCGAGGAGATCTCCGAGCGCGTCGCCGAGCTCCAGCGCATCACGCAGTTCGTCGACGTCCCCGTGGCGCTGCGCGGATGAAGCAGTACAAGGTCGTCACGCTGCAGGACACCTCCTTCTGGGGCGGAACGCTCGACGGCGAGACGTTCGAGCGGGGGCTCAACGACGCGGCGGCCGATGGCTGGGAGCTCGTCACGACGACGACCGTCGAGGCCGAGGGCCTCTTCGGCGAGCATCACCAGCTGTTCTTCGTGTTCGTGCGCGAGACCCCGGGCGCGACGGTCACGCAGCTGCGCTGACGCGGCGGCCCGCCGCGCGGGCCGCCGGGAACTCGCGCGCCGGCGACGGCGCGAGCGGCAGCAGGCGCCGCGCGAGCGCGAGCGAGGCGTCGAGGCCGCGGGTCCGCGCCGGGCCCCACGCGAAGCCGTAGGCGTCGCGCAGGGGCGGGGGCAGGAGCCCGGCGGTGAGCGTCCCGAGCGCGGCGCCGAGCGGGCGGGAGGCGAGCGGCAGCGGCGGGCGCAGCGTCGCCGCCGCGACGGCGCGCGCCGGCTCGGTGACGCGCAGCTCGTGCGCGAGCATCCGCTCGAGGTACGCGCGGAAGGCCGCCGGCGTCGCCGGCGCGCGACCGGCCGGCACGCCGAGCGCCTCGGCGAACCGCACCTGCTCGGCGTGGTAGCGCTCGAGCTCGCGCGCGGCGAGCGGACCGACGCAGCGCCCGTGCACGAGCAGGGCGCTGTCCACGAGCGTCGCCCACACCCAGACCAGCAGGTCTGGGTCGCGCGCGTCGTAGGGCGTGCCGTCCGCCGCCGTGCCGTGCACGCGCCCGTGGACCCGCCAGATCCGCGCCGCGGCGGCGCGCGCCGCCGCCGCGTCGCCGAACACGATCGTCGTCGTCAGCTCGAGCGTCCGCCACAGGCGGCCCCACGGGTCGCGCTCGTAGTCCGAGTGCTGCGCCACGCCGGCGGCGACGAGCGGGTGGGCGACCTGCATCAGCAGCGCGCGGCCGCCGCCGAG
>DAIOGP010000202.1:0-3415 GCA_036745135.1 Solirubrobacteraceae bacterium | reverse complement strand
CCGTGGCGGGCATCGCGATGGGCCTGATCAAGGAGGGCGACGACTACATCGTCCTCTCCGACATCGCCGGCGTCGAGGACCACCTCGGCGACATGGACTTCAAGGTCGCCGGCACCGAGCGCGGGATCACCGCGCTGCAGATGGACATCAAGATCACCGGCGTGACCTTCGACATCCTGCGCGACGCGCTCGCGCAGGCGAAGGCCGGGCGCACGTACATCCTCGGCAAGATGGCCGAGGCGATCGACGCCCCGCGTGCGGAGATGAGCCAGTACGCGCCGCGCATCTCGACGATCCAGATCGACTCGGACAAGATCGGCCTGCTGATCGGCAAGGGCGGCGAGACGATCCGCGGCCTCTGCGACGAGTTCGACGCGCAGATCGACGTGGACGACACCGGCCAGGTGCTGATCTACGCGCAGACCGGCGAGCAGGGCGACGCGCTCGTCGAGCGGATCCGCTCGATGACGAAGGAGGTCGCGGTCGGCGACGAGTTCGACGGCAAGATCGTCAAGACGACGACGTTCGGCGCGTTCGTCGAGCTCGCGAAGGGCACGGACGGCCTGCTGCACATCTCGAACATCGCCCCCGGCCAGCGGCCGGCGACGGTGGAGGAGGTGTTCAACAAGGGCGACGCGGTCAAGGTGCGCGTGGTCGAGGTCGATCGCGAGCGCGGCCGCATCGGCCTGCGCCTCGCCGACGACCCGGCGATCCTCGGCAAGAGCGTCGAGGAGCTCGCCGGCGTCAGCGCCGGCGGGGGCGGCGGCGGCGGTGACCGACCGCGCGGCGGCGGACGCGGCGGCGAGCGCGGCGGTGACCGCAACGGGCGCGATCGCGGTGGTCGCGGCTCCGAGCGGCCACGGCGCTCGAGCGACCCCGACCGCTAGGTCACGTCGCTCCGACGTGCAGGAGCACCAGCTCACCACGCTCGACTCGGGCCTGCGGATCGTGACGGAGGTCGTTCCCTCCGTCCGGTCCGTGGCGCTCGGGCTGTGGGTCGGCGCGGGCGCGCGCGGCGAGACCGACGCGGAGGCCGGGCTCTCGCACTTCCTCGAGCACCTGCTCTTCAAGGGCAGCGACCGCTTCGCCTCGCACGAGGTCGACGAGATCTTCGATGCGATGGGAGCCGAGCTCAACGCCGGCACCGGACGCGAGTCGACGACGGTCTACGCCCGCTTCATCGACGAGCACCTCGAGCGCGCGCTCGACGTGATGACCGAGATCGTCTGGCGTCCGGCCTTCAGGGACGTCGACTCCGAGCGCGAGGTCGTGATCGAGGAGATCGCGATGTACGAGGACGATCCGCAGGATCTCGTCTTCGACGTGTTCGGCGAGGCCGTGTTCGGCGCCCACCCGCTCGGGCGCGCCGTGATCGGCCGCGCCGAGGTGATCGCCGGGACGCCGGCCGACGCGATCGCGCGCTTCCACGCGGCGCGCTACGTCCCGGCGAACGTCGTGCTCGCGGCCGCCGGCTCGATCGACCACGAGCGGCTCGTCGAGCTGGCACGGGCGATGACGCCCCCCGCGGCCGCCGACGCGGCGCCCGTGCCCACGTCCGCGCCGGAGCTGCCGCGGCCGACGCTGCGCTTCCGCGCGAAGGAGACCGAGCAGGTCCACGTCTGCGTGGGCGCCCCGGGGATCGCCCGCGGCGATGAGCGGCGGTTCGCGCTGCGCGTGCTCGACACGATCTTCGGGGGCACGTCCTCCTCGCGCCTGTTCCAGGAGGTGCGCGACAAGCGCGGCCTCGCGTACGCCGTGCACTCGTTCACGAGCGAGCACGCCGACACGGGTCAGATCGGCCTGTACCTCGGCACGCGCCCGGACAACCTCGAGGCGGCGCTCGGCGTCGTGGCCGCAGAGCTCGAGCGGCTGCGCTCGGAGCCCGTCTCGGACGCCGAGCTCGCCCGGGCGCGGGAGAACCTCAAGGGGCGCGTCGTGCTCGCGATGGAGTCCAGCTCCTCGCGCATGAACCGCCTCGGCTCCTCGCTGCTCGCCGACGTGCCGCTGCTGTCGGTCGACGAGGTGATCGAGCGGATCGATGCCGTCACCGCGAGCGACGTCCAGGCCCTGGCCGGGCTGCTCGCGCCCGAGCGCCTCTCGGCCGCCGGGATCGGGCCGAGCGAGGAGGCGTTCCGCGCCGCGCTCGAGCCGCTCGGCGCGACGCTGCCGGCGGCCGCGTGATCAGGGTCGCCGTCGCGGGCGCGGCCGGGAAGATGGGGCAGTCCGTCTGCGCTGCCGTCGAGGGCGCGCCGGACATGCAGCTCACCGGGCGCGCGGACCCGACGCTCGGCGTCGCGCTCGCCGACGTGCTCGCGAACGCCGAGGTCGTCGTCGACTTCACGCGGCCCGACACGGCGGTCGCGAACGCGCGCGCGTGTCTCGCCGCCGGCGTCCACGTCGTGATCGGGACGACCGGGTTCGATCTCGCGGAGCTGGACGGCGCGACGGGCGCCAACGTCTTCGTCGCCCCGAACTTCGCGATCGGCGCCGTACTGATGATGCGCTTCGCGGCCGAGGCGGTCGCCCACATGCCGCGGGCCGAGATCGTCGAGTACCACCACGACCAGAAGCTCGACGCGCCGAGCGGGACGGCCAAGCGCACCGCCGAGCTGATGGGCGGCGACGTGCCGATCCACTCCGTGCGCCTGCCCGGCTTCGTGGCCCACCAGGAGGTCATCTTCGGCGACGTGGGTCAGACCCTCACGATCCGCCACGACTCGATCGGCCGCGACTCGTTCATGCCCGGGGTGCTGCTCGCGATCCGCAGGGTCGGGTCGCTGCCCTCGTCGCCGCTGGTCGGGCTCGAGCACCTGCTCTGACGCGCGCGGTGCGCTTCGCGGTCACCGATCATGCCGTCGAGCGCTTCCGCCAGCGCGTCGCGCAGCGCGCCGGATCGCTCGACACGCGCGCCGAGATCGTCGCGCGCGTCAGCCGCGCCTGGAGCGCCGGTCGCACGACCGAGACGCCGCCGCCGGGGGCGCAGGCGACGCGCGGGTCGGTCTACGTCCAAGACCTCGTCGACCGCGACCTCGTGTTCGTCTGCCGGCGCGACCGACCACGCGAGGAGCTCGTCGTGGTCACGCTCTGGGAGCGCGGTCGCATCGGCGCGCCGCGCGTGCCGCGCGCGTTCACGGACGCGCTGCGCGAGCCGCGGCGGCGGCGCTGAGGCCGGCGAGCTTGCCGCGCGGCGGGCGTGGGTATAGCGTCGCCAGACAGGCGCATTCGACTCGGGAGGTCACCGTGACGTTGCAATCGAAGAGCCTCGACGCTCCGGACGAAGTGCGGAAGTTCGTCGACAAGGGACATGTCGGGGTCGTCCACCTCGAGCAGGGCGACGTCGGCCGCGGCACGTTCGAGCCGGGCTGGCGCTGGTCGGAGCACGTGAAGCCGATCGCCGGCACCGACAGCTGCCAGG
>DAIOGP010000201.1:0-3441 GCA_036745135.1 Solirubrobacteraceae bacterium | reverse complement strand
GGGCGGGCGTAGATCCGTCGCCGGTCCGCTCCGCGATCATCGCGGCTGCAGCCGCTTCGCCGATCGCTATTCCACCTGCTCTCGCTTCTCCGCCAGGGATGAACGCCAGGGAGGCGTCGCGCTGCTGGTCCAAGGTGGCCGCTGCGGTCGGGAAGAAGGCCCTCAACACGCCGTGCGCAGCCGCGATCGCCGCCGCCTCGGTCGACGCGCCGGCGGCCGCCGTGAGGGTTCCAAGGTACGGCTCGTACTTGCCGGTAATCGCGTTGACAGCCTCGAACACCGCGAGCTGAACCGTGGCCATGAAGCGCGTTGACGGGAAGGGGGGCTGAGCGCCGATCGTGACGACGGCGATCTCGTTCCATTCGAGGACAACGTCATCGCTGGTCTGGGACGCGCGCGCGGCTTCCCGTTCATCGGCGGCGGGCGCGCGGTGGCGGACGGCCGCCGCGCGGGGGCGCCGGTTGCGCGCGTCGACCGCTTCGACGGTCGGCGGGCCTTCGCCGAGCTGCGCCGCGAGGTCGCGCTGGGGCCGCGGCCGGCGGGCTCGGCCACCGCGCGGGCGCTCGCGCAGCGGCTGCGACTGGCGCTGCCGGACGGTCGCTTCGAGCCGCTGCCGGGCGGTCTGCGCAACGTCAGCGGCCGGCTGGCCGGCAGTCGGCCGGCGCTGCTGATCGCCGCCCATTACGACACGAAGGACCTGCCGGGCTTCGTCGGCGCGAACGACGGCGCGGCGGGCACGGCGATGCTGCTCGAGCTGGCGCGCGCGCTGGTGCGCGCGCGCCCACCGGGCGGCCAGGAGATCCGCTTCGTCCTGTTCGACGGCGAGGAGAGCCCGCGCGGCTCGCCGCCGGGCGCCTTCCTGCGCGACGGCGTGCGCGGCAGCCGCGCCTACCTCGCTGCCCACCGCGGCGAGATCGCCGCGCTCGTGCTGCTCGACTTCGTCGCCAATCGCAACGTGACGCTCCCACGCGAGGCCGGGTCGGACCCCCGGCTGTGGGCGAGGCTGCGCGCCGCCGCCCGGCGCGTCGGCGTCGCCGCCGCCTTCCCCGACCGCACGCGCGACGAGATCTACGACGACCACACCGCGTTCGCGCGAGCCGGGATCCCGTCGATCGACCTCATCGACTTCGACTACCCGCCCTTCCACACCCGACGCGATCGGATCGATCAGGTCTCCGCGCGCAGCCTCGACGCCGTCGGCGAGGCCGTGCTCGAGCTCGTCAGGCGCGGACCCCTGCCGTGAACCGCGTGATGCGGCCCTGCACGGTGACGCTCGCCTCGAGCGAGTAGCTGCCGCGCGCGATCGCCTTCTTCGCCTTCAGCGTCACGGTCGTGCGGGCACCGGTCGTGGTCCCGCTGCCCGTCGCGACGACGCCCAACTCGTCCCGAAGCGTGAGCGCGAGCTTGCCGCCGCTGAGCGCCGGATCGAGCGTGCAGGTTGCCGGCAGGCGCGTGCGCTTGCGCTTCCCGGTCGTGCAGGTGAACGCCTTGAGCGGCGGGCCGATCGGCTGCTCGCCCGTCGCGACGCGCGCCATCTTCCCGCTGAGCAGCTCGGTGAACCACATCGCCCCGTCGGACCCCGCGGCGATGTCGCGCGGGCCCGAGTCGAGCGTGGGCACCTGGAACTCCGACACGGCGCCGGCGGTCGTCACGCGTCCGACGAGGTCGGTGCCGTACTCCGTGAACCACAGCGCGCCGTCGGGGCCGGCCGCGATCGAGACGGGGAGCGAGCCGGGCGTCGGGATCGTGTACTCGGTGACGGCGCCGGCCGTGGTCATGCGCCCGATGCGCCCCGCGTTGCGCTCGGTGAACCACAGCGCGCCGTCGGGTCCGGCGACGATCCCGGCCGGGCCGCTGCGCGAATCGGGCAGTGGGAACTCGGTGATCTCGCCGGCCGTCGTGATCCTCCCGATCCGTCCCGCGATCTGCTCCGTGAACCACAGCGCGCCGTCGGGGCCCGCGGTGATCTGGGCCGGCCCGCTCAGCGGCCGGGGCAGCGGGTACTCGGTGATCGCGCCGGCCGTGGTGATGCGGCCGATCCGGTTGCCGGCGGACTCGGTGAACCACATTGCGCCGTCGCCGCCGGCGGCGATGTCGTAGGACGCCGACCCGGTCGTCGGGATGTCGAAGCTCGCGAACACGCCGGCCGGGGTCGCGCGGACGATCTGGTTGGTGTTCGCCGAGGCGAACCAGAGCGCGCCGTCGGGGCCGGCCGAGAGCAGCTGCGGGAAGCCGTTGATGGCCACGCTGCGCACCGAGATGCTGAAGCGCCGGCTCACGCCCGCCGGGGTGACGCGGACCATCTGGATCGCGGGCGGGTCGAGCGAGTACAGGGCTCCGTCGGGGCCGAGCGCGAGCCCGCTGGTGAGATGATCGCCGCCGGCGGCGGGCAGCGTGAACTCCTTGATCGCCGCGTGGGCCGACGCCGCGCCGAGCGCGACGAGCGCAGCGACGAGCGCCGCCGGGGCGGCGAGGCGCATCCGCCAGCGTGGGGCGCGAGCCAGGTTCCCTCCCATCGCCCGGGCATCCTGCCAGGTTTCACGCCGCGCGGCGACCGGTGGGCCGCGCATGACGCGGGCACCGGGCCCGTACACTGGGTGGGATGCCCGTCGCCCCGGAGAAGCTGCTGCTCGCCGCGCCGCGCGGCTATTGCGCCGGCGTCGACCGCGCCGTGCAGACGGTCGAGCGCGCGCTCGACCTCTACGGCGCGCCGGTCTACGTGCGCAAGGAGATCGTCCACAACAAGCACGTCGTCGAGCAGCTGCGCGGTCGCGGAGCGATCTTCGTCGAGGAGGAGACCGAGGTGCCCGAGGGCGCGACGGTGGTCTTCTCCGCGCACGGCGTGGCGCCGAGCGTGCACGCGAACGCCGCCGCGCGGGCGCTGCGCACGATCGACGCGACGTGCCCGCTCGTCACCAAGGTGCACGTGGAGGCGAAGAAGTTCGCCGCCGAGGGCTACACGATCGTGCTGATCGGCCACGCGGGCCACGAGGAGGTCGAGGGCACGATGGGGGAGGCGCCCGACCACATCGTGCTGATCGAGACCGAGGAGGACGCCGACCGGCTCGAGGTCCCGGATCCCGACCGCGTCGCCTACATCTCGCAGACGACGCTCTCGGTCGACGAGACGACCGCGATCATCGCCCGTCTGCGCGAGCGCTTCCCGAACATCGTCGGGCCGCGCACCGACGACATCTGCTACGCGACGACCAACCGCCAGGCGGCCGTGAAGCAGATGGCCGCGCACTGCGACCTCGTGCTCGTGATCGGATCGCGCAACTCGTCCAACTCGAATCGGCTCGTCGAGGTGGCGCGCGCCCACGGCGCCGAGTCGCACCTGATCGACCACGAGGGTCAGGTCGAGGAAGAGTGGCTCGAGGGCAAGCGGGTCGTCGGCATCACCTCCGGCGCGAGCGCGCCCGAGGAGCTCGTGCAGCGGCT
>DAIOGP010000200.1:0-3491 GCA_036745135.1 Solirubrobacteraceae bacterium | reverse complement strand
CTTCGACATCGTCCACTACAACCTGCACAAGTCGTTCACGCAGCCGCACGGGGCGGCGGGCCGGGCGCCGGCCCGATCGCAGTCTCGGACCGGATCGAGCCCTACCTCCCGCGCCCGCAGGTCGTGCGCCGCGAGCGCGCGAACGGCCAGGGCCCGGTCTTCGACCTCGAGCACGACCGCCCGAAGTCGATCGGCCGCCTGCGCGGCTTCCAGGGCAACTACGGCGTGTTCGTGCGCTCCTACGCCTACATCCGCTCGCTCGGCGCCGAAGGCCTGCGCGAGGCGTCCGAGACGGCGGTGCTGAACGCGAACTACCTGCTCGCGCTGCTCAAGCGCAAGGGGGTCGCCGAGTACCTGCCCGTCGCCTACGACCGCGTCTGCATGCACGAGTTCGTCCTCTCGGGCGCGCCGATGAAGCGCGAGCTGGGGATCAGGACGCTCGACCTGGCCAAGCGGCTGCTCGACCACGGGTTCCACCCGCCGACGGTCTACTTCCCGCTGCTCGTCGACGAGGCGCTGCTGATCGAGCCGACCGAGACGGAGACGAAGGAGACGCTCGAGGCGTTCGCCGACGTCGTCGCCGGCGTGCTGCGCGAGGCCGCCCAGGACCCGGAGATCGCGCTGAACGCGCCGTACACGACGCCCGTGCGCCGCCTCGACGAGGCGGCGGCCGCCAAGCACCCGGTCATCCGCCAGCCGCTCTGAGCCCGGGCCGCGGGGCGCGCGCCCCGCGGCGTCGCGCTCGCCGCCGCGCCCGCGCCGCCCGCTACGCTGCGCCGCCGTGCGCATCTTCTCCGGCATCCAGCCCACCGGCCGCAAGCACCTCGGCAACTACATCGGCGCGATCACCCAGTACGTCGCCGGCCAGGACCGCGGCGAGGCGATCTACTGCATCGTCGACTTGCACGCCACGACGGTGCCCTACGAGCCCGCGGTGCTGCGCGAGCGGCTCTACGACACGACCGCGATCCTGCTCGCCGCCGGGCTCGACGCCGAGCGCTGCATCCTCTTCCGCCAGGGCGACGTGATGGAGCACGCCGAGCTCTGCTGGCTCCTGTGCTCGGTGACGGCGTGGGGCGACCTCAACCGCATGCACCAGTTCAAGGAGAAGTCCGGCACGCAGCGCGAGCTCGTGTCCGCCGGGCTATTCCTCTACCCGGTACTGCAGGCCGCCGACGTGCTCGCCTACAAGGCCGAGGAGGTGCCGGTCGGCGACGACCAGCGCCAGCACGTCGAGCTGATGCGGGAGATCGCGGAGCGCTTCAACGCACGCTTCGGGCCCACGCTCGTGCCGCCGCGGCACGTGATCCCCGAGGTCGGCGCGCGCATCATGGACCTGCAGAACCCGACCAGCAAGATGTCGACGACCGGCGGTTCCGAGCAGGGCACGGTCTACGTGCTCGACGAGCCCGCGGCGATCGAGAAGAAGCTCAAGAGCGCGGTGACGGACTCCGGCAGCGAGGTCGCCCGCGGCCCCGGCAAGGAGGGGATCGCGAACCTGATCGACATCCTCGCGGCCGTCCGCGGTACGACGCCGGAGGCGATCGAGGTGGAGTTCGCGCAGGCGCGCTACGGCGAGTTCAAGCAGGCCGTCGCGGCGGCCGTGGTCGAGTACCTCGCGCCCGTCCGCGAGCGCTACGCCGAGCTCCGCGCCGACGAGGACACGCTCGAGGCGACGCTCGCCGACGGGGCGGAGAAGGCGCGGGCGATCGCGGCGGTGACGCTCGCCGAGGTGCGCGAGCGGATGGGCGTCGGGCCGGCGACGGCGACGGCGCGCCGCTGAGCTTCGCGGGGCCGCGCCGGGTCGCCCGCGCACGCGCGGCGGCGTCGGCGCCACCCGCTACGGTGCCCGGATGCGCGTGGCCGACCTCGAGCTCGACCTGGACGTCTTCGCCGGGCCGTTCGACCTGCTGCTGACGCTCATCCTGCGCGAGGAGCTCGACCTGCTGGAGGTCGATCTCGCCGACGTGGTGATCACGTACGTCGACCACCTCGAGGCGCGCGGCGAGCTCGACCTCGAGGCCGCGACCGAGTTCCTCGTGCTGATCGCGGCGCTGCTCGAGCTGAAGTCCCGGCTGATGCTGCCGCGCGAGGAGGAGGAGCTGCTCGAGCTGGCGCCCGGCGAGGCGGCCGACGAGCTGCTCGCGCGCATGCTCGCCTACCGCCGCTACCGCGCCGCCGGCTCGGCGCTCGCGGAGCGGCTCGCCGCCGAGCACGGCCACCGCTACCGGTCGGCGCCCCTGCCGGCAGAGCTGCGGCGCGTGTCGGTCGAGCTGGCCGGGGCGGTCTACGACCCGGCGTCGCTCGGCGCGGCGCTGGGCGAGCTGCTGCGCGTGCCGCCGCCGATCGACCTCGGGCACATGGCGATTGCACGCGTGACCGTGGGCGAGCGCGTCGCGGTCCTGCGCGCGCTGCTGCGGCGCGGGCGCTTCACGTTCGACGAGGCCGTCGCCGGCGCCGACCGGATCACGGTCGCGATGACGCTGTTCGCGCTGCTCGAGCTCTACAAGCGCGGCGAGGCGACCTGGACCCAGGCCGTGCCGCTCGGCGAGATCGAGATCGAGACCGGTGTGGTCGCCGCCGGTTCACCTGCGCGGGTCGCGCTCGAGGCGGGCGCGTGAGACCGGAACGAGCGGGCACGCCCGCCGGAAAGGGGTTGCGATGAGCGAGGAACGGGCTGGTGGCCTGCGGGTCGTGACCGACGCGCCGGACGGCGCGGACGCCGAGCGGCGCGAGCTCGAGCGCGTGCTCGAGGCGCTGCTGTTCCTCTCCTCGGAGCCCGTGCCGACGGCCGACCTGGCCGAAGCGGCCGAGGTGTCCGTGGACGAGGTGACGGCCGCCCTCACGGGGCTGCGCCGGCACTACGCCCAGGGCGCCCGCGGGCTCGTGCTGCGCGAGGTCGCGGGCGGGATCACGCTGGCCACCGATCCCGTCGCGGAGCCCGCCGCCCGGCGCCTGCTCGCCCGCCCGCGAACCCCGCCGCTCTCGCAGGCGCAGGCCGAGACGCTGGCCATCGTCAGCTACCTCCAACCCGTCTCGCGACCCGAGATCGCCCGCATCCGCGGCGTCAGCGCGGAGTCGGCGACGATGACCCTGCTCGAGCGCGGCCTGATCGAGGAGTCCGGTCGCTCGCAGTTCGGCGCGGCGCTGTTCCGCACGACGCCGCTGTTCCTGAAGCTCTTCGGCCTCGACGCGATCGCCGACCTGCCCGACCCCGCGCAGTGGGACCCGAGCCCCGCCGAGGAAGCCGAGCTGCGCGAGCGGCTCCTGCGGGCCGGCGAGGCGCGCCTCGGCGGCGCACCCGCCGCGCAGGCCGCCCTCAGCGACTGACGCGACGGCTGACCGCGGCGCGCCGTTGACGGTGAGCGGGCGACCGCCGCGCGTCGGGCCTCCGCCGCGCGGGCTGTGCTCAGCGACTGGCGGCGGCCGACCGGCGCCGCGCGATTGCGCTGTCTCCGTGCCCCTCGGTGTCGACGGCCTGACGATTCTGC
>DAIOGP010000199.1:0-3492 GCA_036745135.1 Solirubrobacteraceae bacterium | reverse complement strand
TATTCCACTCGACGCATGTAAGTCATATGACTCACGGTAATTGACAGTGATGAAATGACCGTACGCCTTCGCCACGCCATACGGTGAACGGGGGTAGAACGGCGTGTCCTCGTTCTGCGGCGTCTCGCGCACCTTGCCGAACATCTCGCTCGAGGAGGCCTGGTAGAAGCGCGCCTCGGGGCAGACCTCGCGCAGCGCCTCGAGCATGCGCGTCACGCCGACGCCGGTGAACTCCGCCGTCAGCGTCGGCTGCACCCACGACGTCGCGACGAACGACATCGCCGCGAGGTTGTAGACCTCCGCGGGTCGTGCCGCGCGCAGCGTGTCGACGAGCGAGCGCTGGTCGAGCAGGTCGCCCTGGTGCAGCGTGATGCGGTCGCGGACGTGCTCGATGCGGTCGAACTGCTCGGTCGAGGAGCGGCGCACCATGCCGTGCACCTCGTAGCCCTTCTCGAGCAGCAGGTCCGCGAGGTAGGAGCCGTCCTGACCCGTGATCCCCGTGATCAGGGCGCGCGGCGCGGCGCTCACGCCGTCACCGCGCCGGCCTGCTCGCGGAGCCACGCCACCGTCTGTGCGATTCCGTCTTCCACGTCGATCTGCGCCTCCCATCCGAGTTTGTCCTTCGCCTTGGCCACCGACGGCCAGCGGCGCTGCACGTCGACCTCGAAGCTCGGCAGGTGCGCGAGCTCGAACTCCTCGGGCGCGCGATCGCACGCCGCCCACACGATCCGCGCGATCTCGGCCACGGTCAGCTCCTGCGCGGCCGAGATGTTGAAGTCCTCGTTCAGCCCCGCCGGGGAGGCCATCGCGGCGACGATTCCGTCGGCGATGTCGTCGACGTGCGTCAGCGTGCGCGTCTGCTCGCCGGAGCCGAAGATCTCGAGCGGGTGCTGGCCGGCGAGCGCCTTGCGGATCAGGTCCGGCACGGCGTGGGCGATGCCCGGCTCGGCGTCGGGCAGCTCGCCCGGCCCGTAGGCGTTGAACGGGCGGCAGATCGTGTACGGGAGGCCGTGCTCGGCGTGCGCGGCGCGGCAGTAGACCTCGCCCGTGAGCTTCGAGAAGCCGTAGGCCGAGCGCGGCGGCGCGCACGCGTCGAGGTGCGCCTCGGTCGTCGGGAACTCGGTCGCGCGCTCGAACACCATCGAGGAGGACACGTAGGTGAAGCGCTCGACCCGCGCGTCGAGCGCCGCGCGCACGACGGCGTTGTAGAGCGCGTTGTTGACCTCGGTCAACGTGTGCGGGAGCTTGTGGAAGTTCGCGATCCCGCCGACGATCGCGGCCAGGTGGATCACGTGCGAGCAGCCCGCGGTGGCCGCGCGCGCCTGGGCGAGGTCGCGCAGGTCGCCGGTGTGGACCTCGCAGCCCTCGCGCATCCACTGCGGCGCCTCGCGCTGGTCGGAGACGCGCACGTCGAAGTCGGGGTCGCGCAGCAGCCGCCGCACGACCGCCGCGCCGATCGTCCCGGCGCCTCCCGTGACGAGCACCCGGGTCATCGCGCGCTCAGCGCCGCCAGCTCGGCCGCATACGCGAACACCTGCCCGCTGCCGAGCGCGTTCCAGGGGTCGACGATCAGCGCGTCGGGCCCGGTCAGCTCGGAGATCCGCCGCAGCGCCTCGGGCCCGCAGAACTCCTCGTGGTTCGTCGCCACGACGACGACGTCCGCGCCGCGCAGCGCGTCCTCGAAGGGCTGCGTCGGCGAGGGCACGTGCGGGTCGTGCGCGGCGACGTCGGCGAGCTCGCGCTCGAGCAGCCGGATCAGCTTGTGCGAGAGCGAGTCGCGCTCGTCGTCGGAGTTGCGCTTGAACGCGAGGCCGAGCACCGCCGCCTTGCGCTCGGAGAGGTCGCCGAGCCGGCGCTTGATCCCCTCGACGAGGAACAGCGGCACCGACTCGTTGACGCGCGAGACGGCGAGCAGCATCCCCGGCGCGTTCGAGCGCTCCTCGGAGAACGTGAAGTCCTTGCGCAGGCAGGTGCCGGCGGTCAGCCCCGGCATCGCGATCCCGCCGCGCGGGTAGTCGCGGTTGATCAGGTCGATCACCTCGAACACGTTCGCGCCGTGCTGCTCGCAGTCCATCATCAGCAGGTTCGGCAGCGCGAAGGTCGCGTAGCGCAGGATGTTCGTCCAGATCTTCGCGAGCTCCGCCTGCACCGGCGTCGTCTGCACGATCGGCGCGCCGAAGACCGAGAAGAGCCGCCCCGCGCGCTCGCCCGAGCCCTCGCCGACCCCGCCGACGATGCACGGCAGCGTGCCGATCTCCTCGAGGAAGCGCCCCTCGGCGATCCGCTCGGGGGCGTGCGCGACGAACACCTCGTCGCCGATGCGAAAGCCGCGGCGCTTGGCGAGGTAGCCGGCGACGAAGTCCGTTGTGCCGGGTGCGATCGTCGAGCGCAGCACGAGCGCGTGGCCCGGCGCGAGCACCGGCAGCAGCGCGTCGAGCGCCTGGCGGATGTCGCGCATGTCGATCTCGATGTGCGAGAACGACGGCGTCCCGAGCGTGATCACGACGTCCTGCGCGCGCGCCGCGTCCGCGACGCGGTCCGACAGCTCGAGCCGGCCGCCGGCGGCGACGCGCTCGAGCAGCGCCTGCGTGCCGGTCTCCTTGAAGGGCATCGTGCCGGCCGCGATCGCGGCCAGGCGCTCCGGATCCTTGTCGACGCCGAGCACGCGCAGGCCGCGGTCGGCGAACGAGAGCGCCAGCGGCAGGCCGACGCGGCCCAGGCCGATGATCGAGACGTCGGTCATCGCGCCCGAGAGGCTAGCGGGCGTCCGCTGCGCACGGAGCCGACCGGTCCTCACGCCCGAGCGGCCGCGCGTCGACTGACCATGCGACCCCTATCGTTTCCGGTCCCCCGCCATGCGCCAATTCCTCAAATTCGCGACTGTCGGCGGCTTCAACGCGCTGATCTCGCTGGCGACGTACGCCCTGCTCCTGCTCGCGGGGGTCTGGTACGTCGTCGCCACGATCCTCGCCTACGCGATCGCCATGTTGGTCGGCTACACGCTCAACCGCCGCTGGACCTTCCGGGCCGGCGCCTTCCAGGCATCGACGCTGGTCAAGTACCTCTGCGTCCAGCTCGCGGGCCTCGGGATGAACGTCGGGCTGCTCGTGCTGTTCGTCGAGCTCGTGGGCGTGGCCGAGTTCCCGGCGCAGCTGCTCACGTTGCCGGCCGTCGCCTCCTTCTCCTTCCTGGCGAGCCGGCGCTGGGTCTTCCGCGCGGCGCGCGTGGTCTAGCGCCGCGGAGCGCCGCGGTCCCCTGACGGCGAGCTCGCGCGCCGGTCGATCGACGCGGGGGAGCCGAGCGCTCACTGCCGCCGCACGCCGAGCGCGTGCTCGTAGGTCGCCAGCGTGCCGCGCGCCGCGGCCGCCCAGGTGAAGCCGGCTGCGCGCTCGCGGCCCAGGGCGCGCAGGCGCTCGGCGGCCGCGGCGTCGTTGACGACCGCGTCGAGCGCCGCGGCGATCGAGCTGGGGGTGTGCGGATCGAACAGCCGCG
>DAIOGP010000198.1:0-3505 GCA_036745135.1 Solirubrobacteraceae bacterium | reverse complement strand
CGTGCGTCGACCCGCGCCCGATGGGGGAGGGCAAGCACACCCGCTTCACGCTCGAGGCCGGCGGCGCGCGCGCCGCCGCGGTCGCGTTCGGCGCGCCGCGCCTCCCGGTGCCGGCCGGCGAGCCCGTCGACGCGACCGTGCGGCTCGAGGTCAACCGCTGGCAGGGCGCGGTCGAGCCGCGGCTCGTGCTGCGCAGCGCCCGCGCGTGCGCGCCGGCCGCGATCGACGTGCTCGGCGAGCCCGACGACTTCGTCGCGGCCGCGCGGCGCGAGCTCGACGCGCTGCTCGCCGCGATCGGCGACGCGCCCGACGCCCGGGTGCCGGGCCTCGATCGTCGCGGCGTCGGCATCGCCGGCACGGTCGTCGACCTCGTCGCCGCCGGGCCGCCGACCCTCGTCGTGTGCGCCGACGTCCCGCGCCGGCTGGCCGCGCTCGGCGCCCGCCTCGGTGGCTTCGCGCTGTGCTCCTACGCGGCGCTCGAGCGCGCCCCCGAGCTCGCCGGTCCCTACGCCCAGCTCGTCGCCATCGACCCGCCGTCGGACGCCCTCCAGGCAGCCGCCCTTGCACGCGCGGGCGCAGGCGCCCTGACCTGCTGGGCCTGGGGGGAGCCTGAGCTACGCTTCGCTGAGCAGATCCACGAGCGCGAGTTCGCCTTACGGGCTCAGCTCGCCGCGTTCTACAGGGCCCTTCGGGACCTGGGCGGCGCGGAGGGCGAGGAGCTCGAGGCGGCGCTTCGCGGGGATGGGTCGCAGCCTCGCTCGGCGGCGCTAGCCGGGCGCCTGCTGCGCGTCCTCACGGAGCTCCGCCTCGTCAGCCTCGACCCGGATCGGCCGGCCCTCACGGTCCCCGGCGCCGAGCGCACTGCGCTCGAGCGCTCGGCGGCCTTCCGGGCGTATGAGCATCGATACCGGGACGGACAGCGATACCTGAGCAGCGAGACAGCCCGAGCAGCGTGAGCATCCCACCGGCGGGTGTCGGCGGCCCGAGCACGCGCGAGCACCTCGGCGACGTGCACGGCGCGCTCGCGCGGCCGGTCGAGCGCGCGGGGCTCTCCGCCAGCGATCGCGAGCTGCTCGGCGACCTCTTCGCGATCGTCGAGGAGCACGCGGGCGCCGCGGCGTTCGCGATCGATCGCGAACGCGTCACCGACGCGTTCCTGTTCGCCTGCGAGCACCACGCCGACCAGCGCCGGCGCTCGGGCGAGGACTTCATCACGCACCCGGTCGGCGTCGCGAAGATCTGCGCCGGCCTGCGGCTCGACACCGAGACGCTCTGCGCGGCCCTGCTGCACGACACCGTCGAGGACACGAGCGCGACGCTCGACGAGGTGCGCGCCGAGTTCGGCGACGAGATCGCGGGCCTCGTCGACGGCGTCACCAAGCTGACCGGCATCACGTTCCAGTCGCGCGACGACGCGCAGGCCGAGAACTACCGCAAGATGATGGTCGCGATGGCCACGGACATCCGGGTCATCCTGATCAAGCTCGCCGACCGCCTGCACAACATGCGCACGATCAGCGCGATGGCCAAGCAGAAGCAGATCGAGAAGGCCAAGGAGACGCTCGACGTCTACGCGCCGCTCGCCCACCGGCTCGGCATCCACGCGATCAAGTGGGAGCTCGAGGACCTCGCGTTCGCGACGCTGCACCCGCGCAAGTACCAGGAGATCAAGGGGCTCGTCAGCCAGCAGCGCGCCGAGCGCGAGCGCTACGTCGAGGAGGCGGGGCGCTACGTGGAGAAGGAGCTCGGCGCGCTGGGCATCAACGCCGAGATCTCCGGCCGCGCCAAGCATTTCTACTCGATCTACTCGAAGATGACCAAGAAGGGCCGCGAGTTCAACGAGATCTACGACCTGACCGCGATGCGCGTGATCGTCGACTCGGTCAAGGACTGCTACGGCGCCGTCGGCGTCATCCACTCGCTGTGGAAGCCGCTGCCCGGCCGCTTCAAGGACTTCGTGGCGATGCCCAAGTTCAACATGTACCAGGCGCTGCACACGACCGTGATCGGGCCCGAGGGCCAGCCGCTCGAGATCCAGATCCGCACGCGCGAGATGCACGACATGGCCGAGTTCGGCGTCGCCGCGCACTGGATCTACAAGCGCGGCGACGGCCCCGGCGCCGCCCCGACGAGCGAGGACGCGAAGCTGATGTGGCTGCGGCGCCTGCTCGACTGGCAGCAGGAGCTGCAGGACCCGCGCGAGTTCATGGAGACGCTGAAGGTCGACCTCTTCGAGGACGAGGTCTTCGTGTTCACGCCGAAGGGCGAGGTCAAGAACCTCGCCGCCGGCGCGACCCCGCTCGACTTCGCCTACGAGGTCCACACCGACGTCGGCCACCGCTGCGTCGGGGCGAAGGTCAACGGCAAGATCGTCCCGCTGCACTACGAGCTGCGCTCGGGCGACATCGTCGAGGTGCTGACCTCCAAGCGCGAGCGCGGCCCCTCGCGCGACTGGCTCGCGCTCGTGCGCACCACGCGCGCGCGCAACAAGATCAAGGCGTGGTTCAAGGCCGAGTCGCGCGAGGACTCCGAGCATGCGGGCCGCGAGCTCCTCCAGGAGCACCTCAAGAAGGCGGGCCTTCCGGCCCAGAAGATCGCCGGCTCCGCGCTGCTCGCGGACGTGATCCGCGAGCTCGGCTACCGCAAGGCCGACGACTTCTACATCGCGCTCGGCGGCGCGAAGATCTCGCCGAAGGTCGTCGTCAACAAGCTGATGCAGCGCCTCAAGCAGGGCGAGGCCGCGGACACCGGGCCCTCCGCGTCGGCGGACCTGCTCGACACGCGCAAGACCCACCACCGCCCGACGACCTCCGCGACGCGCTACGGCATCAAGGTCGACGGCGTCGACGACGTCATGCTGCGCCTCGCCAAGTGCTGCCACCCGGTTCCCGGCGACCCGATCGTGGGCTACATCTCGCTCGGCCGCGGCATCACGATCCACCGCGAGGACTGCCCGAACGCGCGCGCGCTGCGCAAGGACCCCGAGCGCTTCACGCCCGTCGCCTGGGACGGCGAGAACGCGACCTCGTTCCGCGCCGAGATCCAGGTCGAGGGTTGGGACCGCCACCACCTGCTCGAGGACCTCTCGCGCACGTTCGCCGAGGTCGGCATCAACATCATCGAGGCCCGCTGCACCGTCAACCAGCCGATGATCTCCAACCGCTTCGTCGTCGAGGTGGGGGACACCCAGTCGCTGAAGACCGTCGTCGCCCGCCTGCGCAACATCGACTCGGTGTTCGACGTGTACAGAGTGACGCCGGGGAGCTAGGGGGGCGTCGGTGCTGCCGGCGCCGGTGCAGCGCCGAGTTGACAGTTGACAGCTGACAGGGCCGGCGGCTCGCCGTCTCGGCGATCATGCAGCTCGTCCGCCAGCGACGCGCCGCCCTTGCCGCCAGATGGGTTGCTGTCAACTGTCAACTGTCAACTCCAAACCGGTCGTGCCCCCCCGCTCACGCCCCGCTGCTGACGCCCCGCCACTCACGCGACCACGACCAACGCCCCCGCC
>DAIOGP010000197.1:0-3511 GCA_036745135.1 Solirubrobacteraceae bacterium | reverse complement strand
CGGTCGCCGGCGAACACGAGGTGGGTGTGGCTGTCGACGAACCCGGGGATCACGCAGCGCCCGCCGGCGTCGACGCGCTCGTCGCCGGCCGCGCCCGCAGGTGCGATCGCGACGACGCGGTCGCCCTCGAGCACGAGCGCCGCGTCGCGGACGACGCCGAGCGGGCCCTCGCCGAGCGCCGGGTCGTTCGTGACGAGCCGGCCGATGCGGTCGATGACGAGCGTCGTCATCCCGCGCCCTCGCGGAGCGCGTCGCGCAGCTCGGCCGCGACGTCGAGCGCGACGTGGGCCCCGTAGCGCACGACGGGTCGGCCGCCGACCATCACGTGGCGCACGTCGCCCGCGGTGGCCGCGAAGACCAGCGCCTCGACGGCGTGGTCGGGCTCCGTCCCCGCGAGGCGCACGCCGTCGAGCGAGACCGTCACGAGGTCCGCGGGCGCGCCGGGGGCGATGCGCCCGCCGCCGGGCCAGCCGAGGCGCTCGTGCCCGGTCTCGGTGGCGGCGCGCAGCAGCGCGGCGGCGCCGTGGCTGCCGCGTCGCCGCGTCGCCAGGCGCTCGTCGAGCTCGACCGCGCGCGCCTCCTCGAAGAGGTCGATCACGGCGTTGGAGTCCGTCCCGAGCGCGAGCGCGACGCCGGCGTCGGCGAGCGCGCGCGCCGGGCCGATGCCGTCGGCGAGGTCGCGCTCGGTCGTCGGGCACAGGCAGCAGCCGGCGCCGGCGCGGCCCAGCAGGCCGGGGTCGCCGTCCGCGGGATGCGTGACGTGGATCGCCGTGAAGCGCGCCGAGAGGGCGCCGGCCTGGTCGAGCAGCGCGGTCGGCGTGCAGCCGTACGCCGCGATGCACGCCTCGTTCTCCGCGGGCTGCTCGGAGACGTGGGCGTGCAGCGGCGCGTCGTGCTCCGCCGCCCAGGCGGCCACGACGGCGGCCGCGGCGGGATCGACCGCGCGGACGCTGTGGACGGCGGCGCCGATCCGCGCGTCGGGACCACCCGCCAGCGCCGAGACGCGCGCCGCCCACGCGTCGCCGCTGCCGTCGCTGAAGCGCCGCTGGACCTCGCCCGGCGCGACGCCGATCCCGCCGTGCAGGTAGCAGGCGTCGAGCAGCGTGATGCGGATCCCGACGTCGGCGGCGGCCGCGAGGACCGCGCGGCCCATCGCGTTGGGGTCCTCGTAGGGCGCGCCGCCGGGCCCGTGGTGCAGGTAGTGGAACTCGCCCACGAGCGTGATGCCGGCGAGCGCCATCTCGCCGAAGGTCGCGCGCGCCAGCGCGTGGTAGGCGTCGGGGTCGAGCGTCGCGGCCGCGGCGTACATCTGCTCCCGCCAGGTCCAGAACGAGCCCTCACCGGACTGCGCGCGCCCGCGCAGGGCGCGCTGGAACGCGTGCGAGTGGACGTTCGCGAGCCCGGGGATCGTCACGCCCTCGAGCGTCTCGGCGTCGGGGGGCGCCTCCGGGACGTCCCGCTCGACCGTCGCGATGCGGCCTGCTTCGACGTCGAGCAGCACGCCGGCCTCCACCCCGTCGCCCCCGAGCCAGGCCAGCTCGCACCAGTGGCGGCTCACGATCCGACCCGCTCGACGAACGCCGTGATCCGCTGCACGAACGCGTCGCGGTGGAAGCGGTCGAACTGCTCCCAGGTCGTGAGCGTGCGCGGATCCTCGACGCGGTCGACGAACAGGATCCCGTCGAGGTGGTCGACCTCGTGCTGGAAGGTCCCCGCGGTCAGCCCGCGCCTGACCTCGTCGACCGCGCGTCCGGCGCGGTCGAGGTAGCGCACGCGGATCGAGACGTGGCGGCGCAGGTCGCCGCGCAGGTCCGGCACCGACAGGCAGCCCTCGTTGAGCTCGACGAGCTCGTCGTCGAGCGGCTCGATCACGGGATTGACGATCACGGTCAGCGGGATCGGCGGCTTGTACGGGTAGCGCGGGTTGTGGTCGACCTCGATCACGGCGATCCGCAGCCCCTCGTGAACCTGCGGCGCGGCGAGGCCGGCACCCGCAGCCGCGCGCATCGTCTCGATCATGTCGTCGATCAGGCCCTGGACCGCGGGCGAGGCCAGCTCGGCCGGGCTCACCTCACGCGCCCGCTCGCGCAGTATCGGGTGGCCGATCGTCGCGATCGGGCGGACGCTCACCCGCCGCCGCCCTCGCGCATCGGGATGCGCACGCCGCGCTGCGCCGCGACCTCGACGGCGCGCTCGTAGCCGGCGTCGGCGTGGCGCATGACGCCCGTGCCAGGATCGGTCGTGAGCACGCGCTCGAGCTTGCGCGCCGCGAGCTCCGTGCCGTCGGCGACGCACACCATGCCGGCGTGGATCGAGCGCCCGATGCCGACGCCGCCGCCGTGGTGGATGCTGACCCAGGTCGCCCCGGCCGCGGTGTTCAGCAGCGCGTTGAGCAGCGGCCAGTCGGCGATCGCGTCCGAGCCGTCGGCCATCGCCTCGGTCTCCCGGTAGGGCGAGGCGACCGAGCCCGAGTCGAGGTGATCGCGCCCGATCACGATCGGCGCGCTGACCGCGCCGCTGCGCACGAGCTCGTTGAAGCGCAGCCCGAGCCGCGCGCGCTCGCCGTAGCCGAGCCAGCAGATCCGCGCCGGCAGGCCCTGGAACGCGATCCGCTCCCCCGCCTGCTCGATCCAGCGCGCGAGGCCGGCGTCGTCGGGGAACTCCTCGAGCACGGCGCGGTCGGTGGCGGCGATGTCGGCCGGGTCGCCCGAGAGCGCCACCCAGCGGAACGGGCCCTTGCCCTCGCAGAACAGCGGCCGGATGTAGGCCGGCACGAAGCCCGGGTAGGCGAACGCGCGCTCGAAGCCGCCCAGCTGCGCCTCGGCGCGCAGGCTGTTGCCGTAGTCGAAGACCTCCGCGCCGCGGTCGAGGAAGCCGACCATCGCGGCGCAGTGCGCGGCCATCGCTCGGCGCGCGCGACGCACGTACTCGTCGGGGTCGGCCCGGCGCAGCTCGAGCGCGTCCGCGAGCGGCATGCCGTTGGGCACGTAGCCCTCGAGCGGGTCGTGGGCGCTCGTCTGGTCGGTCACGACGTCGGCCGCGAAGCCGCGCGCGAGCAGCTCGGGCAGGACGTCGGCCGCGTTGGCGCACAGCCCGACGCTCAGCGCGCGCCGCTCGTCCCGCGCCCGCAGGCAGCGCGCGATCGCGTCGTCGAGGTCGTCCGCGGCCTCGTCGAGGTAGCGCGTCTCGAGCCGGCGCTCGATCCGGTGCTGCTCGACCTCGACGCACAGCGCCACGCCGCCGTTGAGCGTAACCGCGAGCGGCTGCGCGCCGCCCATGCCCCCCAGCCCGGCCGTGACCGTGATCGTGCCGGCGAGCGACCCCTCGAACCGCCGCCGCGCGATCTCGCCGAAGCACTCGTACGTGCCCTGCACGATCCCCTGGCTGCCGATGTAGATCCACGACCCCGCGGTCATCTGCCCGTACATCGTCAGCCCGAGGTGCTCGAGCCGGCGAAACTCGTCCCACGTCGCCCACTCGGGCACGAGGTTCGAGTTGGCGATCAGCACGC